>CAMZLN010000113.1 GCA_947311465.1 uncultured Saprospiraceae bacterium | reverse complement strand
TGGAGAAAATAAACACCATTACTTATTGATTCATGAATTGGAATTGCAATTACATTTTTTCCTTGCAAAATTTTCACATTTGTATTTGAGATTATCTCCTTTCCATTGATATCATAAATTGTCCAATTACAATCCGAAGAAATCGAACTATAAAAATCAAGATTCAATTGAATATCTACGGGATTGGGTTGCAAGCGCATTTCTGAAATATTTACAATTTCCTGGATACCACTTTCACAATCCGTTTTAAAATAAGTAATCGGTAAAGCATAAGGAGTAGCATCTGCATCACATTTTACATTAAATTGAATTTCATAGGTTGTACACACTTTCAATCCATCTAGTGTAACTGAATTGTCTGGTAAATCAATATTTGTCCAATCCGCTCCGACACCAAATTGACGATAATTTAAAGATAAACCAAGATTTCCAGGATTGCTCCAAGACAGAATTGCACTATTTTCATCAATTTCAATACCCAATGATTTTGAATCAAAAAAACAGTCTTGTATCATGACACAATAATCTTCAGTTTCACCATAATCAAAATCCTCACAGCCTTGTTCTCTAACATCAAAGCTCAAAATCACACGCATACGTGTACTTCCAGATTCCATATCATCGGGAATATCAACCATTAGCGAAACAAAGCCACTATTTTTATAATAAGTTCCTTGAACAACATAATCTTCATTATCAAAAGCCCCATCCCTATTCACATCCAACCACACAGATACTTTATCTGTATATTCGGTACCGCTAAATCCAGGCATTATTTTCACTTCAACCTGCTGCCCTCTTGTAAATTCAAAACTCACTTCCTCATTCAAATAATAACCATTATTATTGCCCGAAAAAACTATTGTTTCTCCTATTTGTAATGAATCAATCCATTCCTCATTAGAATTTGCAACAGGTTTACAATAATCCAAATCAATACATGACCCACAGCCCCTAGTTTTCAGTGCCAATATAGTTTCACTTGAATTTATAGTACACGAAGAAATCAATTTCACTTCATAATCCGTACAACTTTTGAGATTAGAAAAAGAGTAAGAAGCATCCAGATCATCAGATGAAATCATGAAAACAGCATTGGTATCTCCAACTTCAAATAATTCTAAGGAAAACGAATTTCTTAACAAACTAGGATTTGACCAAGTCACACTAATTTCATTTTCTGAAATGGCACCTACATTCAAATTGGTAGGCAATACCTCCGTTGAAACGAAAGCACTTTTAGAATACTCACTTTGTGCACCTGAACAAATTGATTTTAAACGATATTCATAAATAGTACATTCAGCAACATCATTTAAAATATAAGGTGACGTTACATTTGCTTCATCATTCCAAGCAGATTCTCCAGCAATACGCCATTGCAAATCCGTTTGACTTATATCAGATCCAAATGTTTTCCACCTTAATTCAATATCATCAATATTTAAAAATTTACTTTCCAATCCATAAGGAAATTGACATTCAGAACAAGAATTCATCAACAATTCCAAACTATTATTAACATTTAATCGCCCTTCTGTTGTAGTAATACCAACAAGACTCTCATTGTGATCCACCCCATTTAATATATAAGATCTCATATTCAATGCAGCCTGTGCAGGATCTGATTTTACAAGATCTATAAAATCTGAACACGGAGCAGAATAGAGCAATGCAATGGCACCTGTCACATGTGGCGTTGCACCCGATGTCCCACCAAATCCACTATAATTATTTCCTTGAGCAGCGGTAAAAGTTCCTTCTCCAAATGCACCCAAGTCAATAGATGTAGCTCCATAACCCGCAGCAACAACTTTCTCATCATTCATATCAATGTTCGTAACAGCGATTAAATATTCACTTGAACATTGGGTGGGTAAATCACCGACAACTTCAACATCAAAATCAGCATTCACCGTTGCTCCACAGCTCAATATACCAACAACGCCCAAAGAATCATAAAAAGAACACCAAATCGGTGCATCTTCTGCCTTCCCCATATCTGTTCCCCAAGATGCATTTGTAGTCACCACAAAGGCCCCTTTCTCTCCATTCGTTTCATTGTACATCTTTCGCATCGTATAAGGATACGCATAGGCAGCCAAAGCCGCAGCTTCATCGCCACCACCCCGCACGATCATCATTTTTACATCCCAATTCACTCCTGCAACACCAATTCCGTTATTCCCTTGTGCCCCTACAATACCCGCTACTTGCGTTCCATGAGTACTTCCATCCACGTTGTCGTTATTTGCAGCGACATCCCATCCTCGAACATCATCTACATAACCATTTCCATCGTTGTCAATACCATCACCAGCAATTTCATCCTTATTGATCCAAATATTATCGCCAAAATCTTCATGCTCCAAATCAATTCCACCGTCAATAATACAAACTACGATCGTATCACCGTCCACAGTCACACCCCCCGTCGTAATATCCCAAGCCAAATCAGCATCAATATCAATGCCTTCTACCCCACCATTTAGTCCGACATATTGCCACTGGCTGGAAAATAGAGGGTCATTGGGCGTATTTCGATACTCCAATAAATGATTAAATTGCGCCATAATCACCTTTTCATCCCTTTGGATTTCTTTCAATAATTCAATTTCATCAACATATCTAAAATCAAATTTTAAACGATAAATATTCATTCCTTTTGCAAGACATTGCGCATCAGAAATATTAGAAGTAGATCTACTATTATTGGAATATTTAGCTAAAAATTGTTTAACATTTTGATGATCATCAAGCTTAACCAGAATCTCCCCCAAGCGATGATTTAGTACTTGTGCATTAAGCGATCCAAAAAATAAAAAGCTGATAAATAGGATAAGTAATCTTGATTTCATATTTTTTTACTATAAATGTATGATAAAATTGATAAAAAAAAATGTATTTTTAATAATTTAATAAATGGATGACATAAAAATATACCTTTATGTCATATATTTACGGTGGTATGTTAGAAAAGATTTCAAATTTTATTAAAACCAATGCTCTATTCGATAAGAATGACAAAATTCTAGTCGGTGTAAGTGGAGGAATGGATTCAATATTACTAATAACTTTACTCCAACGATTAAACTACAGATTTGGTATTGCCCACTGTAATTTTTCTCTAAGAGCTGAAGCGTCTGACAAAGATGAAAAGTTTGTCCAACAACTTGCAACAACAATGAATGTACCCTTCCATTCTATCCTATTTAAGACCAAAAACATTGCCAAAGAACGAAAGACTTCGATTCAAATCGTAGCGAGAGATTTACGTTATGAATGGTTTGCACAAATTAAAGAACAATATGATTATCAATTCATTGCAACGGCTCATCACATCAATGATAGTATTGAAACCGTATTTTACAACATAGCCAAAGGATGTGGAATTAGAGGATTGCATGGAATTGCTCCCAAATCCGATAAAATCATCCGCCCTTTGATGTGTTTTACTCGTCAAGAAATAAATGATTTTATTCAACAAGAAAAAATAGCTTATCGAGAAGACAAGTCCAATGCGTCCATTAAGTATAGGCGTAATTTTATTCGTCATGAAATTGTTCCTAAGTTTAGAGCCATCAATCCCAATTTTGACAAAACCAGCATTTCATTTATTGAAAGAATGAATGAAACAGAACGACTAATGCTATTTGCAATAGCATCCATTAAAAAAGATGTTTTTTCTGAAAATGTAGATCATTTTAAAATTGATTTAGAAAAATTAAGAAAATATCCAGCTCCAAAGACTGTTCTTTTTGAAATACTTCGAGAATTTGAATTTAATTCCAGTCAGATTGACCAAATGCTTGAAACACGGGTGGAAAATTCTGGTAAAAAATTTAATAGTTTCATTGGAGTAGAAGCGATTCTAGATCGAAATCAAATATTGGTTAAAAAAAATCAACAAAATTTTTCAGAGATTGAAATATCGTCAGTGGGCAGTTATCCGCTGGGAAATCAAATTTTAGCACTAGAAAATATGGAACGACCTGCATCCTTGATTACAGATTCTAATACAATTTATTTGGATGAATCAACAATTTCATTTCCAATAACTATACGAAAATGGAGAGTTGGAGATCGTTTTCAACCTTTCGGAATGCATGGGAAAACTCAAAAATTACAGGATTATTTTTCAAATCAAAAAATTAGTTTATTTGACAAAGAAAATATTAATATCCTTGAATCTGATGGGAAAATTCTTTGGATAATTGGATATCGAATGGCAGATTGGGCAAAAATAACACCTAAAACGCAATCGTTTTTTAAAATAAGTCTTTCATCAAATATCTAAGTACTTCTATGATTCAATCCATTTTCAATCAATTTGAACATAATAGCCAATATACTTCACATCAAGTATTAGAAGCAGGGCATATCAATGATACTTATTTGATAAAAACGAAGACAAAACCTTTTTATGTTTTACAAAGAATAAATCATCATGTTTTTCCAAATGTCCCAGAACTCATTGAAAATAAAGTAAATACAACCAACTTTCTTCGTAAAAAATATTCAAAAGAAGATGGGAGCAGAAAAGTTCTGACTTTCATTTCAACAAAAAACCAAAAATACTTTCATCAAGACAACAATGGATATTATTGGAATCTAATGATTTATTTAGATCAGACACAATCCTTTGAAAATATTTTAAATTCTAAAATTGCGTATGAAGGTGGCAAGTTGTTCGGAGATTTTTTGGATAAAACAAGTACTTTTGACCATACAAAACTTCATATTGTAATACCTAAGTTTCATAATTTAAAACACCGATTAAATCAATTTGAAGATGCAATTACCAATGGAAAACCAACTCGAATAAAACAAGCAAAGCCGTGGATTAAAATCATCTACTCTGAAAAAAATGATATTCTAAAATTGCAAACCTTAAAAGAATCAGGAGCAATTCCCCTTCGTCTTACACACAATGATACTAAAATTTCTAACGTCCTATTTGATTTGCAAGGCAACGGTCTTTGCGTAATTGATCTGGATACCATCATGCCGGGAATCATCCACTATGACTTTGGAGATGCCATACGCACCATGTGTAATACAGCAAAAGAAGATGAAAAAGATATTTCAAAAGTATATTTAAATTTAGATTATTTTAAAGCATTTGTAAAAGGATTTTCAGAAAAAACAAAAGGAAATATCACACAAACTGAAATCGAAACCTTAGTGCTCGGAGCAAAGTATATTACTATGATTCAAGGGGTTCGTATTTTAACAGATTATCTAAATGGAGACATTTACTACAAAACAGAATATGAAAATCACAATTTAGTCCGAGCAAAAAATCAACTACGTTTTCTTCAACAACTCAACACTCTAACGGATGAATTGAATGAAATCGTGAATCAATTCTATAGAACTGTGAAAAAATAAGTATTTGAAAAAATCAGCAATTGATATTAAAAACTATAGTGCTGGAGTATATTATTTGATTTTGAAAATTGATGGGGTTTTGTATTCGAAAACGATTGTTCTTCACTAGTTTATGAATAATACAAAATGATACATTTTTTTTAACAACTTCGCCAATCACATATCAACAAAAAAATCAATATTTCTATTCCAAAAATAAAGTAACATAACATAGTTCTAAATTCAATGATAGCAATTGTTTTGTCTTTATCAACATTCAAATCAGTATTTTTTATGACTCGATTAATTAATCTAAGCAATACCTTCTGAGCAGTAATCGTAATCTTTGAATCTGAAAAATAATGTATTTTTATAGCTGTCAACTACTCGTATCTCAAAAGACAAGAAAATTGATTCTAACATTTTGAACTGAAATTCATCAATTCCAAAAAGATACTCCTTTGAACTAGCATTATGAAAATCTAAAGCCATATTTTACGATTTTGATGGAAATCTATTGTAAATAAACATGTACTTCACAGCACGCTTATCCTATATTTGATCTCCCCACCATCATCCACTACCAAAATGGTAGGCTAAAAACCTAAAGATAAGCCCCAAACATCACCTAATCTACATCTTATAAGCCGAAGTAAAAATCCTACTCCAATTAATACCATTTCTCATATTCCCATCTTTCGTAGAAAACCAAATAAATAGCGGCTTACCAACAATATGCGTTTCAGGCACATAACCCCAAAAACGAGAATCTTCAGAATTATGACGATTATCTCCCATCATCCAATAATAATCCTGCTTGAAAGTATAAGAATCCGTTTGTTCCCCATTGATAAAGAATTTTCCATTCTTGATTTCCAATTTGTTTTTTTCATAAACAGAAATAATTCTCTTATAAAAAGCTATATTATCCATCGTCAAAGGTGTTGTAGCGCCCCTTTTAGGAATATAAATCGGTCCATAATTATCTACCGTCCAATTGGCAGATACATGATTATATGGATAGACTTTCTGACCTGGTCTCAATTCTTCCATTTTGGCATGTTCTATCTTTACACTAGCGCCTGTAGCTTGAATTTTATTTTTCTGCTCATCATTCAACACCATATAGTATTTGCCTTGTCCAATTGGTTGTGCTACTTCAACATCCCAGTCAAACAATTTTTTCTTACTCAATTCAGCTCCTCCAGTATCTACTATGTAAGAAAACTGAATTTTGGTGGCATTTTTCAAAGGCTTACCATTGATATAAACTTGTCTATCAATAATCTGCAAAGAATCTCCAGCAATACCAATACACCTTTTGATGTAATGATCCATTTTATCAATTGGACGCGTTACCAAAGGGGCTTTTTTTGATCTTATTTGTATTGCCCGATTGGCAGGTACCGAATTTCTTTTGAAATCATATACACTATAAGTTCTTTCGGGAAAAACATATACACTATCCCCTTCAGGGTAATTAAAAACAACAGGATCATTGTTGTCTATATTTTCAATAGCGGGCATTCTATAATACGGTAAACTAGGTGATTCCAAATAAGATTCTGCATTCACAAAAGGCATTCTATTATGAAGCAATGGAAACATCGCAACGGTTTGTGGAGTTCTGATTCCATAATGAGCCTTACTTACAAATAAATAATCCCCTACCAACAAAGAACCTTCCATAGAAGATGTTGGAATCATATAGGCTTCAATCAAAAACATTCTGATAAAAGCTGCTGCAAATACTGCAAAAATAATTGCTTCTGCCCATTCTCTAGGTTGAGACTTATGAAATGGGTTATTGGCTTTCAATTTCTTTAATTCATACTCATTTCCATTTTCTTCCGCAGCCGCTAAAGCTTGTTTATACTCCTGTTCCTTTTCGAGAATTGGTCCTTCATATTTGTCTTCTTTTCCAAATGCCAATCTAAAGAATGCTGCTGGTGAATAAATAACAGAAAGTGCTGCATCAGCAAATCCATGTTTACCAAAAGATCTGACCATATCAACGCACATTCCAGCAAAGTGAAAAATGTTTACGATTGGGAACAATAACCAAAATGCTTTGGTCGGCTTATTGCCAATTATTTTTTCCCAAGTCATAAAATTTAAAAAAGGAACTAGTCCTTTCCATCCTTCTTCTCCAGCCTTTAGAAATAAAAAAAATAGACTTACGCTTAATAGAATATATGAAATCAATGAAAAAATTAGAATACCCATTTTATATATTTTGTTTTAAAATTTGACACAAATATAGTTTTATTTGACTATTTGTTATCGTGTTTTGTGTGATAAATATTGAATTATGATAAAAAAAATGTTTCTAGTTACTTACTCGAGTTATGTGCATTTTATTTTCGGTGTTTGTTTTATAAGCTTAGATAGCTAGTCAATTGTCTAAACGACAATCTTAATGAGAAGTTGAGCCAATTAAACTTATACCTACAATAACTCAAAATAACAGCCAAACAATGCAGTTTTTTAACTCAACAGCACAACACTCTACAGTTGTTAATGTTAACTTATAACCCAAAGAAAAGGAATAATGATACATTTAGATTTGGATTTTAGACAAAAAGTAGAATATCCTAGATGAAAAGTATTTTAATCCAAATATTTCATCTCCATCCAGTATTCTTTGAAAATCAATATGTTTTTCATAAATTTGATAAGAATCTAAAACAATGCTAAAAAGGAATTGTTTTATTCCAAGAACGATATTGCATGAAAGAGAAAATTAAAGTTACAGCGGTTAGTTATTTGAATACAAAACCATTTTTATATGGTCTGTTTCAAACAAAAATGGATAATTTCATTGACATTAATTTAGATATTCCTTCTGTTTGTGCTGAAAAGCTTAAAAATGGTGAAGCGGAAATTGGATTGGTTCCAGTAGCAATAATTCCAGAATTAGATGATGTTCATGTCATTTCGGATTATTGTATTGGGTGTGATGGTGCAGTAAAAACTGTGGGTATTTTTTCTAATGTTCCCATTTCAGAAATCACTCATCTTTATTTAGATTTTCATTCTAGAACTTCCGTTCAATTGGCTCAAATTTTACTCAAAGAATATTGGAAAATAACCCCTAAAATCATTCCTGCAACGAAAGGTTTTATTGATAAAATCCAAGGAACTGTTGCTGCGGTTGTTATTGGAGATCGAGCGATTAGCTTACTTGAAAAACTCCCCTATTTCTATGATTTGGGGAAATATTGGAAAAACCATACAGGATTGCCATTTGTATTTGCAGCTTGGATTAGCACTAAACCACAGTCTGATCATTTTATTAAACAGTTCAATATTGCCTTGAAAACTGGATTAGATTATATTCCATCCTTAATTAAAATACTACCTGAATCTGCCTTTAATTTGAATGATTATTTTACCAAGGATATCAGTTACGAATTTACAAATAAGAAAAAACAAGCTTTAGAGTTATTTTTAGAAAAAATCGCAATTGAATCCACTAGTCTTGTTGGGGAATAAATTAAAAATTAAATTTTTCAAAAAAATCAAAGACAATTCTTTCTGAATATAATTCATCTAAATTTCGTTGTACAAACCCCATGTGTCCACCACTTTTTGTAGTTCTAAAATAAAAATATTTACTATTTTCCGCAATTTCATACGGAAAACTAGGTGGACCCAAAAATGTGTCATCCACTGAGCTTAACAATAAAGTAGGCACCTTGATATCCGGTAAATAAGGTAAACTGCTACTGTCTTCCCAATATTCCTTAGCACTAGAAAAACCATGCGCAGGCGCAGTATATGCAGCATCGTAGGTGAAAAAATCATAAGAATTAGCAATAGCTTGATAATCCAATGCTCCAGGAAAGGACAGTTCCTTAGCGGCGGATTTAGCTTTCAATGTTACTAAAAACTCCTTCAAATAGAATCGATTGTACCATTTATTGAGTTTTACGCTAGTAGAATAAAGATCACAAGGAGATGATATACCTGCACCCATTTTTATTTCAGAAACAGGCGTTTGTTCCCCAAGAAATTTCAAAACCACATTTGCTCCAAGACTGAAACCTACTAACGCAATTTTCTTAAATTTATACTTTTTAATAATGTAGTCAATCACAAAACGCAAATCGGAAGTTTCTCCAGAGTGATAGGAGCGCAATTGTAGATTAGGATCTCCGCTACAGCCACGAAAATTATAGCCCAAGCCTGTTGCACCCATTTCATTTGCCTTTTTTATCATTCCCCTAACGTAATGTTTTCCTGCATTACCTTCCATTCCGTGAAGGACAATCACCACTCGGTCGCTGTTATCTACCCAAGACCAATCTAAATCAAGAAAGTCATTATCAGGCGTTTCAATGCGCTCCCTGTTGTATTCAACACCATCCAACTTACGATATAGAGCTGTTTTTATAGTAAGAAAATGCCGATTATTAAAAAAAGGAGGATGGTACGGCAAGTGATCATAAATTGGCATATTCTTTTTTTATGCAAAATTACTAAAAAGAAATCGACTATTCACATGACAATCTATCAAAAAAGAATAAATGTGTATTCAACTAAATATTAACAAAAAACGTATTCTAAATTGAAACCAATCATTAACTTTAGCGTAATTTAACCGTCCCCTATCCTTAATTAATTCTAATTTAATCATTTAAAAACCTATTTTCATGAGAAATATCTCTTTGATTATCAGCATTTTATTATTTCAATTTATTTCATCATTTGGACAAGCTTATGATTTAGTTGCTCAAAAAGGGGAACAATATCAACCACTCACATCATTCACCTCTGTCACACTTGAAAAAGGGATTAGCACGGGTAATTTTCGTAGGTGGGAATATGAATTCAAATTTGGTTTTGATTTTCCATTTTTTGATGAAACCTACCAATCCTTTAAATTAAACGAAAGCGGATTTGGAACATTTGGAAATTCTGAAGAATTCAATCTTTATTTATTTGCAGGAGACTATCTTGCTTTTAATCCAGTTGATACGCCTTTATTTTCTGAAGTTAGATTTCAATATGATTTAGTTGAAACTAAAAAGGTATTGAAAATAGAATGGAGTTATGTTGGATTAGGATGGGAAGTAGAAAATAATACACATTTGGATCATTATCTACATTATCAGGTCTGGTTTTATGAGGATGGCACTATAGAATTCCATTTTGGAGATATCAATTTATCAAAATCAGAATTATATGTACCGGGAAAAGGAATCATCAACAAAGATACGCAAAAAGCGATCGGTCCCTATATCAAATTCAAAAGTGCGAATACAAATCAATCTATGGCAATTGCAGGTAGTTATGACAATCCCTATTTCTCGAAAGACCCAAATGGCGGAATCATACACACCATACCTGAATTAGATTGGATGATTCAATTGAAATACAAAACGGTCAAAAATGAAGATTTATCTTCCGATAATAATCTAATTCTAGTCCCATCATTTACTTCAGATGAATTTATGATAAACACCACTGAAAAGATTGAAATGGTAATTATTACGGATATCAATGGACGAGAAATGATGAAGACTACTCATAAAAGTATTCATCTCAATAATTTTGATAACGGAATCTACTTCGTCACAATCAAGACAAAAACTAGATTGGTAACAAGAAAAGTAATCAAGATGTAAGTGTTTTCTTTACAAAAAAATAAAAAGGCACTCTGAATGGAATTCAGAGTGCCTTTTTTATTATACAATAGTCCGTTAGAAAAATTTAAACAAATTCGAGATA
>CAMZLN010000112.1 GCA_947311465.1 uncultured Saprospiraceae bacterium | reverse complement strand
CTACACTGGATAGCTATGTCTAAATTTTTCTGAAAAATAAAATAGACTAAAAAACATCAAAAAAACAAATATGTGAAACCAAATAAAATTTTGATTTTTAAAATTTCATGTGTTTTTTTTAGGCTTCAAGGTAGAGCCTGAGTAGTTCATAAAAATATTGCAAAATATTATTTCAATCCAAATTAGATGATTCCTAGTAATATTCCTGAAAACATTGTGGGATTCATAAGGCTTTTAGGAAACAAGAGAATTTGAAATCATGTTGGTAACGAATTTGGATATGGGTATCAAAATCAGTATCAAAATCTATACATTACTGAAATATAGTCCCATGTTCCAACAGAGCTACTTGTATATGTTTGTTTGACGATATATTTGCGGTCTGAAATTAATTTACCATTAATATCATATATCTCTTTCAAATCGATTTCATCTCCTATAATAAAATCCCAACTCAACCATACATTAAAACTAAGACCTAAATAAAAATTATTATAAATATTATAATATATATTAGGTTCAAGCGTCAGACCGACCTGACTGCTAGAAGGCACAATGTAGGTTAAAATCAATTTATACTCAACGCGCTCAAATCCATCATACTGAAAGTCAATAAATTTAAACTCATTTGGGCTGAATCGAATTAGCTGCATCCCAATATTGGCTTGAAATTCAAAACGATTTTCTTTCCCAAATCGAAAACTTTTACCCATCCCCAAATTATATATAAAAGCATTATAGAAACGATCATCGACTTTAGAATACTTATTTGGTATATGATAATTATCTTCGAAATAAACATCCGAGTATCGATATCCAAATCCAAGATACAATAAGTAAGATTTTTTTGAACGGTAATAAAAAATTGAAAACTGTCCTTCTTTTACTTTAAAGAAATTTTCATAACCATAAGAGTTGAAGATGTCAGGATTTGATGCTTCTACCACCTTTCTCTCTTTGTCTGCAAAATTTAAGGTTGTCATTCTCAATCTGATTGAATTTTTCTGAGAAAAACCAATTGCATTTAAAAGGATAAAAAATAACAAAAAAATATTTCTAAATAGAATCATAATTTTAAAATTTAAAATTTATATCCAATTAATATAGAATAAGTTTGACGCTTCTTTTCAAATGCAAACGACTTATGCTTAAAACTAAAACTAGATTCTGCCGTTATTTCCCTTTGGTCATTATATAAATAACCATCTATTGATTGTTCATCATTGACAGAAATAAAAGACAACCAAGTATTGACATTGAGTCCTACGAAAAAATTTCTCCATACATCATATATCAAACTAAATTCTAAGTTTGGACCATATCTAAAAGATGATGGATGTTTTTCATAAATCCTTTCGCCCATCTCATATCCATTTGTACCAAAAACACTAACTTCGTCTTCATTATAATCATCATAATTATAAATGAATTTCAAACCCATTGCCGCATTAAATCTAAACTTAGTTTTTTTTATAGAAAAATCCTTGCCCAATCCAACTGCTAATTGTACACCTTTATCACCAGCTTTAAAACTACTTCTTCTAGAAGTTCCATCTGCAAATTCAATATTTTGTTTAGATTCTAGGGAACTTTTCAATATACCTACATCTACAAATAGATTTAGTTTTTTAATACTTCTGCTATATCTGAGTAGCAAATCATAATTTTGCCCATTACCATCTTCTTCACTTATACCTATATCAGGTACCGTTGACGATGCAAAAGCCTTATTATGCCCAAAATGTTTTAATCGCAATTCAATAGATGAAGTTTGATTAAATCCTAAATTACTGAATAGCATTATAAATAAAAATAGAAAGTTATATTTCATGATAATAGATATGTTAAATTTTAAAAACTCTCATTTACTAAAAAAGTGGATTACATGATTTTGTCATGTAATCCACTTTTACTAAAATTATTTTTTAAATAGCCCTTTATTCGATTTAATAACTAAGAAAATATAACCACTCGCCATTTCTGGTAATCTTAAAGTTAATAGTTCTTGATCTAACCCATCCTTATAATCCTTCACTAATTTGCCTTCAACATCAAAAAGTAAAATAGAATTAATTATTATATCTTGTTGTTTCTTCTCAATAAAAATACTGGATGACGTAACAGTTGGAAAAACTTTTAGATTCTCCCTAAAAACCAAATCTGTCGAAGTCATCATATCATCATCATAAATTAGCCCATCCCATATCTTTTTTTCTGGATCAATCCCTACTGCTCCTTCAACGACCGCTAAACCCATTCCTCTTTTCTCTAAACCTTCTATCAGATTATCATTAATTGCAAATAAAAGTTTTTTTGGCATTGTAACTCTTGTCTCTCCTGGTTCAAAAGTAAAAATACTTCTGTCAAATAAAAAATCTAACTCCCTTGTAGCGTTTGTAGCACCTAAATCATTAAACTCAGCCTTTCGGTCAAAAACCGAAAATCTTACTTTATAAGTTAAAGCCTCCGTTAGCAATACATCTCTTGATGCAAATTCTGTTGCTGGTGCTATGATATTCCCGTCAGCATCAAGAACTGCCCCATTCTTTTCTTCTAATCCCCACTCAGGATGCCATTTATCTATCACGCCAGCCCATAAAATATATGGTCCATGGATACATGCACCTTCGTGTACTCCAAGATTTTCTGATATAAAAGAAGGATAATAAGTCCATTCCAATAAAAAATCAGAATTCACAAAATCAGGATTTCCTACTACAACAGAAACAAATCTCCTAATATCCAACCCATTCAAAGTCCCCAAATTCACCTCCAAACCATTCAAATACTCCGCATCATTCAACAATCGATCAAAATCTATCGCTGAATTGTCAATATTATCTCCAGAATTTCCCAATTTATCAATAACTGTAGCTCCATGCCACAATTTTATCATCTTTTTATCATTAAAATCTAGGGAAGCGTGAAAATCATCTGTTTTAGTAGCCACTTCTGTATTTGCCATTGTATTGGAAACCACATACACATCTCCAGATTGCAAGTAGCCCTGTAATGGGATATATGTCTCTTGATTATCCATTGACAACAAAGAAATAGAATATGTTGACAAATTAATTGGATCATCTGTTGGATTATAAATTTCCACCGTATGATTCATAAAAGAAGATGAAGAAGTGAAATCATCAAACTGCTGTCCGAACACAATTTCGGACATAAAAAGTTCAGAGCAGCTCTCCCCTTCTTGGCCGTATCCAAACATTGGTAAGAACAAGAAAATCAAGAGTTTAAGTTTGTAAGTTTGTAAGTTTGTAAGTTTGTAAACATAACAAATAGGTTTTGGGTTAAAAAATAAATTATGATTGTAAATATATACAAAAAATATTACATATACAAGTAATTTAGATTGTTTAACATCAAAAAGTACTAGACGACAAACAATATCGATATTTTAAAAGAAAATTCCTTAACAACACGCTTTAACGAAACAAATAACAATCATCTCTGTATTTACAGGTCGCTCCTATGGAGCTTTAAAGTTAACTCCCTTCTGTAAGCTTAACATTTTTACAAACTCAGTATTTTTTTCGTTCTCATAAATTTAAACCGAATAGTTTTGTAGCGTATTTACCCATCATCCCTAACCAGCTCCATAAGAGCGTCCTGTTTGTAGCACCAGCGGTGCAACAATACAAAATAGATTCGTAGATGTGACCTGTTAGCGAAAATCATTTTAGAAAAAAGATCCATGAATACGAAATTATGCAATCAATACCTTTCCCTCAAGAGGAAATAAACAAACACGAAACCTTAATTTATCCTTTCTAAAGTATAATCTTAAATTAATATTTCTTTCCTAAGCAAAAATTATAGGATAGTGCAATTGAAAATCTATTGCTTGTTGATATATTCCAAGCATCTATTTCATG
>CAMZLN010000111.1 GCA_947311465.1 uncultured Saprospiraceae bacterium | reverse complement strand
ATTCGTGGCAAAGTCCGATGAAATTCATTTCGTCAAGCATGTATGAAAAGCTTTCGTGGCATTATATTTTGAATATATGTTTTTAAAATATTTTTATAAATAAATAGAATAAATTTAAGTGAAAAATAACGTTATTCAAAGAGTGATTATCTTAGGGGCAATTGCCATTATTGGTATATTGGGCATACAATCCTATTGGTTGATCAAATCTTGGAATTTAAGTGATGAAGATTTTCATCAAAGAGTGCATATCTCTTTAAGACATGTAGCTCAATCTTTATCCGTCATCAATGACTCCGAACTTCCTACAATAGATTTAATAAAAAGGGTATCATCAAATTATTATGTAGTAAATATCAATAGTAAAATTGATGCCAATGACTTGGAATATTATTTAATAAAGGAATTTCAAGCATTGTCTTTAAATACAGATTTTGAATATGCAATCCATAGTTGTGAAACAAGTGAAATGGTCTATGGTAATTATTGTGGATATGCAGATAGTCAATTGGAGAATAAGGCGGATGGAGATTTGCCGAAATATGACGAATTTATCTATTATTTTGGCGTAAAATTTCCTTCAAAAACTCAATATCTTTTCGGGCGAATGCAAGTGTCGATGATTTTATTTGGAATTTTATTGATGACAATCTTTTTCTTTGCTTATGCCATTTATGTTATCCTTTCTCAAAAAAGACTTTCTGAATTGCAAAATGATTTTATCAATAATATGACCCATGAATTTAAAACGCCAATCGCAACCATAAAACTTTCTTCAGATGTTTTCTTGAAAAATGACTTGATCCAAGGCGATAAGCGTTTATTTAAATATGCAAAAATTATTAAAGCGCAAAATGAACGATTGAATAAACAAGTAGAAAAAGTTTTGCAAATCGCTAAAATGGAGAAAAATAGTTTTACTATTAAGAAAGAGCGATTGGATATCCATGAATTGATTGAAAATGTGGTTAATAGTATGGAACCAACTTTGGCAGAATCGAATGGGAAAATTGAAGTAGATTTTAAATTAAAAAGTCCTTTTATTAATGCGGATCGTTTTCATACTTTAAATATTTTACATAATTTAATAGATAATGCTATTAAGTATTCAAAGGTAAATCCACATATTATTATTAAAACTTATAATGAAAATAATTGTACTATCATTTCTATTCAAGATAATGGAATTGGTGTTGGTAAAGATAATTTGACTAAGATATTTGATAAGTTTTATAGAGTGCCAACGGGTAATGTGCATAATGTGAAAGGATTTGGTTTGGGATTATTTTATGTTAAAAATATTTGTAATGCGCATGATTGGGAAATTTCGGCGCATTCTACACTTGGAGAAGGAACTACTTTTAAAATTGTTATAAAGTGCTAATTATTTTAGCGACTTTTGTGAAAATTAAATTGATACACCATGAATCCACACTTACTTTATGTTGAAGATGATGAAACCCTTGCTTTTGTAACCAAGGATAATCTGGAACTTCAAAATTATGATATTACTCATTGTCTTGATGGTGAAGAAGCTTTTGATACTTTTAAAAAAGGGGACTTTGACTTATGTATTTTGGATGTAATGCTTCCTAAAATGGATGGCTTTGAATTGGCAAAACATATTAGAAAATTGGATTCTGAAATTCCAATAATCTTCTTAACTGCCAAATCTCTAAAAGAAGATAAGATTCATGGTCTAAAACTTGGTGGTGATGATTATATCACAAAACCTTTTAGTATAGAAGAATTGATCTTGAAGATTGAAGTGTTTCTTAAGCGTTCTAAATTTTCATCTCCTCTTACCAATACAGTTATCAAAATTGGAAATTATGCTTTTGATTACAACAATCTTTCATTGGCGTTTGAAGAAGAAGTAAAGAGCCTTACTCAACGGGAAGCAGATTTATTATTATTTCTTACCAAAAAAGCAAACCATGTAGTTAAACGTGGCGTAATACTAGAAGCAATTTGGGGAGAAGATGATTATTTCTTGGGAAGAAGCCTTGATGTGTTTATTTCAAGACTTAGAAAATATCTCAAGAAAGATGAGTCAATTAAATTGGAAAATATTCACGGTGTAGGTTTTCGTTTGAAAATTGTTGAGTAATTTGTTTTTCACAGTTCCTAAGAAATTTTTTAATTTAAAAAGTCGGAGTTTTTATAAATATGGTGGCGGAAATTAATTCTATTATTCAACATGCTAGAAAGGGGGTTTCATCTGATGTAATTCAAGGGGCAATATTGATGTTTGATAAAGATATCGGTATTGCGAATATGCATGTAGATACTATTTTGAGCACAGCGAAATGTGATATAAATTTGGAAGATACTTTTCGTGTCAAAATTGAGCATTTTGATGACCCCAATTTAATTTCATCTTCTTGTTCCTGTGAAAATTCTTCTTGTACGCATCAAGTTGTATTGCATCTTCTTTTGGTCGAATTTATCTCTAGTTTGGATAAGGATGATGTACTGAAATTGATACAAGATGACGATGTTTTAACCAATGATACTTTGTCTAAACTCCAAGATTCAGAGCCTTACTTACTGTCTTATATTTTTCCCTTATCGGAAAGTGCTATTGAAAGACATATTACTCCTGAAGTAGATTATGACCTGAAAAAACGTAATTTTCAAATCGAAAATTATGGGGTGACTCCTAATAAAATACTCAAAATGGATATCGCCATGTACAGTAGGATATGGGCAGATAGAATTGAAGCAATCAATACCGTAGAAATTTTTTATCAGGATGATGATTTTTATGCAAAATGTACTTGTGATTATGAGGGTGAGAAAATCTGCGCACATCAAGCAAAGGCTTTGCAATACAATTTAAAACGTTTTGGTGATAATTTTCTCATTCAATTAAAACCGAGATATACTACTGAGAAATTGGAGCGAAAAATTTATGATAATACTCCAAATGAGCAAATGCATTTTCATCGAAATCGAAATTCCGAAGAATTAGACTTTTCTGATAAAGATAGAATTGATGATCTTAAATCTGCTTTTGCTAAATTAACAGATCTTTCTATTTTGCAACCTATTTCTAATACCGATGAGTATTTTACACTTGGTTTTCTATTCGATTTCTCAAGGGCTAGGGGACAATATCCTTTGAATGATATTATTATCTTGAAAGGAAAACAAACCAATACGCCTTTTTTGAAATATATTGCTCGTTATTATGATAGTGATGCAAATGCGACTACAAAAACTGATGAAGAAGCTAATTTGATTTTGAAAATCAAATCTATTTCGGACGATTTGAATACTATTGCTTATTTTTCAGAAGAAGATATTAATAAAACAAAAGCTATTTTTGGTCATTTGCAAGAGATTTTTCGTTTGCTGATTGATAAAAAATATGTTTACAAACGGATTTCTTCTACAAATTCTCTTTGGGATACAAGTCTCAAGAAAAAGGATTTGGTTCCTGTTAACGTGTCAACTATTCCTGCCGTTTTGTTTTTTGAATTGAAGGAAGAAGATGACTGTTTTGTGCTTAGAGCTAAATTGAACTTGGGGGATCAAGATATCGAAATTCCTACAAATCAAATTGAAGCAAATAAACTTTTATCTTCAAAATTGTTGGTCAATGAAGAAAATACTTTATATCTTCATGAATCTCTTAATCAAGCACAGGTGATTGATTCTACTTTCGCGAAGCAACCAAGATTTGTTGTGGATAAAGCCAATTTTGACCAGCTTTTTGATGAGATAATTCAGCCGCTTTCTGAGAACTATAATATTGAAATGGGTGAAATGGATTCTATCGAAAAACAACAAGTTGAGTTGACCCCCTTGAGAAAACAGGTTTATATCAGTGAACTTGGGGATTTTGTGATTTTTAAACCCGTTGTGGTTTATGATCATGATAAAATGACCAATATTTGTGATGCGGTTACTCTTTTTGATCGTCAAGAAAATAAAATTGTTGAATATCTTAGGGATACAGAATATGAATTAGCTTTTAATCAACTTTTTAGTGGATTGCACGATGAGTTTGCAGGTCAGGATAATTATGATTTCTACTATTTGCCACATCAAGCACTTTTGAAACGAAATTGGTTCTTTGATTTTTATGAAAAAATGTCTGAAATAGGTATCGAATTGTTCGGTATTAATGACTTGAAAAAAATTAAGTATTCTCCACATAAAGCGAATATTACAGCCCATATTTCTTCTGGAGAAGATTGGTTCGATGTGCAATTGGAAGTTAAATTTGGTGACGAAGTTGTCAGCTTAGCTAAACTTAGAAAAGCAATTGTCAAAAAAAATAAATTTGTTCAATTAGCAGATGGAAAATTGGGAATCTTACCTGAAGAATGGGTGGAGAAATTAGAAAAATATTTTAGAGTTGGGGAAGTAACTGACGAATCTATTCAGATTTCGAAAATGAAATTCTCAATCATTGATGAGTTGTTTGAAGATATTGACAATGAAGATATCTTAGCCGAATTGTTGGAAAAGAAAAGAATGCTCAAAGAATTTGAGTCAATCGAACAACTAGATATGCCAAGTAAAATTACTGCAACACTTCGAGATTATCAAAAAGAAGGCTTCAATTGGTTGAACTTCCTTAAAAAATTCAAATGGGGTGGTATCTTGGCAGATGATATGGGATTGGGTAAGACATTGCAAGTCTTGACCATGCTGCAACAGCAAAAAGATAGTGACGGAGTGAGTCCAAGTTTGATTATTATTCCTACGAGTTTATTGTTCAATTGGGAGAATGAAATTAAGAAATTTGCCCCAAATTTGAGCTTTATTATTCATCATGGTTTGAATAGAACAACCAATTTCGATTCCTTTAACGAGTATGATTTAATTATTACTACTTATGGAATCGTAGCAAGGGATATTGAAAAATTATCTAAAATGACATTCAAATATATCGTTTTAGATGAGTCGCAAGCAATCAAAAATCCTTCTTCTCAACGATATAAAGCTGTTTGTGTACTTAAAGGGGAGCATAAAATTGCGATGACAGGAACGCCGATTGAAAATAATACCTTTGATTTGTACGCTCAATTAAATTTTCTGAATCCAGGCTTTCTTGGAAGTCAGTCTTATTTTAAGAATGAATATTCAAAACCAATTGATGCAAATCGAGATATCGACAGATCCAAAGAATTACAAAATCTAATCAAACCTTTCGTACTTCGACGAACCAAAGAGCAGGTTGCCAAGGATTTGCCTGAAAAAATAGAAGATTATATCTATTTGACAATGGAAGATGAGCAGCAAAAAGTTTATAATGCTTTTCGGGACAAATATCGTAATTACTTGATGGGTAAAATCGAAGAGAACGGTCTTCAAAGAAGTAAAATGTATGTTCTAGAAGGATTAATGAAATTGAGACAAATTTGTGATTCACCAGCTCTGTTGCCAGATCAAGAAGATTACGGAGATGAAAGTGTAAAAATCAAAGAATTATTGAATCATGTCACCGAAAAAACGGGAAATCACAAGATTCTAATATTTTCTCAGTTTGTTAAAATGCTAAAATTAATTATTCCAGAATTTGAGAAAGCAGGTATTCAATATGAATATCTTGATGGTCAAAGATCAAAGAAGCAAAGAGAAGCAAGTGTCAATAATTTTCAAGAAAATGAAGATATTCGTGTGTTTCTAATCAGTCTAAAAGCAGGAAATACTGGATTGAATCTTACCGCAGCGGATTATGTTTATATCGTGGATCCATGGTGGAATCCTGCCGTAGAAAATCAAGCGATAGACCGTACACACAGAATTGGGCAAACCAAGCCTGTCATTGCATATCGTATGATTGTCAAAGGCACTGTCGAAGAGAAAATTGTTAATTATCAGAAACGAAAAAAGAAAATTGCATCGGATATTATTCAAACGGAGGAGAGTTTCTTGAAGTCAGTGAGCCGGGATGATATTTTGGACTTGTTTGGGTAGTTTTTTAATTATTGAATGAATGAATGAGTTATTGAATTATTGAATGAATGAATTATTGAATGAATGAATGCTGTTCTTACTTGCACCTATACTAATTCAATAGTCCGTTAGAAAAACTTATTCAGCGAAAAAGGAATATGAAAAGTATGCAACCCCAACGGGGTTTACCAAAACTAACCCCGAAT
>CAMZLN010000110.1 GCA_947311465.1 uncultured Saprospiraceae bacterium | reverse complement strand
TTATTATGGCTTTCCTTAAATTTACAGCTTAATTCCTAACGGACTATTGTCAATTTCGAAGTTAAAATTGTTTATGTGTCTTTATTGCAATTAATTTGCAAATCTCAATTTAACAGTCTCTCCAATCCAGCAACTTATTTTTATTGAATCACCAGCTTTTTTACCTTGCATAAACGCATCTGCTTTGGCAGGTCGTGATTTATTATATTTTGCAATACGACTATTCGCTTCGGATGCTACACTTGAATCAATTGATTTTGCATAGCTATATTTGTCTAATGCTGCAAGTATAGCACATCTCTGCATAAATGAATCACCACAAGATCTACTTGACATTGCGTAAAGGTCACCAATCAACATGAATGGTCTTCCCCAATTGGGTTTCATTTTCGCAGCTTGTCTAGCAGTTGATCTAGCCTTGTTGTAGCTCTTCATTTTTCTACCTTGGATAGATGCGATTCTGAATAAATAGTTAGCTTTAGCGTCATTATCAGATGATTTGCTCATTGCTTCTCTATACTTAGCGATTGCTCCACTATAATCTCCACTGTCATATAATTTTTTAGCGATTGATGCAGGATTGTTCTTTTCAAACTCAGCTTTCAAACGTGCATTTTCAGCAGAAGCGTATTGTGCCCAGTCTCCTTCCAATTTCTTTAAAAAAGCATTATTGGGATCACAACCTAGTTGCTTCAATTTTCCAATCATTTCTTTTAATTGTGCAGGATCGTTTTTGGCACTTTCATATCTTGGCTCATATTTCTTTACAAAATAATCTGCATCAAAAATATGATCTTCAATTTTTGCAAATTCAGCATTCATTGCAGCTTTTGCTTGTTTATATTGATCCTTAAATTGTGAACCGCCATTGATATTATTATCCGCAATTTTATTTAAAGTCTCATAAGCATCTCTTGCTGTTTTTTTATCTAATTTTTTATCCAGGAATTGATAAACTACAATATTTGCATACGGAGTCAATACAATATATTCTGTTTTGTCACCTGCAATATCAACCGCTTCTTTTAGTGTTGCTAGATTTGTTTCATAAGGAGTTTGGAATGAATAATACATATCATAACCTAATCTTCCTTTCAAATAACCAATTCTTTCTTCGGGAGTGATTTTTCCCATTTTTATAGCACCACTTTTAAAGCAATCTATATCTTGATTGTATAAACCTATGATTTTTTCGATATATTCCGCTTTTTTAGAAGGGTCTTTTTCCATCTTATGTTTATAAATCTTTATACCGTCAGTATAATGAAAATCTCTTTTACCATCTGCTGCGGGAGCAATGGTGTAAGCTTTTTGCCAATATTCAAAAGCAGCATCAAAAGCTTTATTTTTCATGTGATCTCTATAAATGGTATGCGCGTCAGATGCTTCACCTTCTTTTGGAGAACCTATCCAAGATTCACATTGAGCAAATATTTGAGTTCCCATTAAAAGGAATACAAAAGATACTATCATTATTTTACCAATCCTAGCCATAATTGTCGAGTTTAATTGTTTTAGATAATTTTTTAATTAAATTTTCTTTTATAAAACCAAGTATTATCATTAAATGCATATCCGAAGCTAAGCATATAATAGGTTTTGTTCAATTCATCAGGAATTCCAAATTGTCCAATTTCAAATCCTAGATTTATAAAAGAAGTTTTCTGTCTTTTCATAATAACGGGCAAGCCTACGCCAAATGTTACTGCCTTTGTCGTTAATGATTCGTTAACGCTCCTTGGATCTTTTTGATAAAATGTCCCAAAACGATATTTAACTTTTTTCCAATAGTTGTTGTATGATTGTGCATTTGGAATGTATTCTCCTCCAAATCCAATGGTAAATCCATTGGATAGCGTTTCTGGTTTTGCAGTATTTGTGTATTGACTCCATAGGCTACTTGTATAATCTATTCCAATTCGCCATTTGTTTTTTTCCATATAGGTAATTCCAATTCCAAATTCACTGGGCAGCGTTGCAGAACCAATCACATCGGTTTCATATTTAATTGTGTCAATCACTCCTGCATATCTACTAGAACTACGTTTGTAAAAATGTGTAGAATTAGTTTTTATGTTATGTTTTGAATTGGCAGTAGCTCCAAATGTGATGGATTTTCCGTTGTTTTTCATTTCTCCATCAATCATTGACTTGAATTTGTATTCATACATCAAACCAATGTTCCATGTAAATCCTTTTAAACTGATTTCATCTAAAAGGTTATTTCTGAAAACATCTACTCCAGAAGTATCTGATATAGTAAGTGTTTTTTCATTGATGATTTTTCCAAAAATTCTTCCAAGGTTTATTCCAACAGAGAAATCTTTGTATTTTACTCCATTTCCCCAATTCAATTTATAAGTTCCACCTCTGCCACTAAAAACATCTGTGATATTGGTAATGTCATCGTCACCAGCGTATTCAGAATCTTGAAAAATATTGTAGCCCACCGTAGTATATGGTGTAAGTGAGATCCCCATTCCCCAATCGTATTTGGGTTGAACTTTATCAATCAAAGTATTCAATGGATTTTTCATAGGAAAACTCAATGAAAGATAATTGATATTGCCACTCCATATTTTATGGGTCTCAAATTTATCTTGCAATTTACCATATTGACCAAAAAATCCACCTTCTAAGGTAGCGGCTTTTAAATAGGCGTAAGATGCAGGATTTACTGGATTTGACATGTATTTGTCATGAAAAGTATTTCCCAATCCTCCGATTGTTCGTAAATGAATGAAGTTTTGACCTGAAAAGTCACCCAGCCCAATTCGTGAGAAAGGGGAGTTATCTTTAGGGGTATTACTATCACTTGTTGTCTGAGCATTCGCCACAACTGTCAATAAAACAAAAAATGCAATTGACAAAAATCTATTCCAAAATTGATACATTATAATTTAAAATTTTATTTAAGCCTATCAAGACTAAATTTGGGTGTACAAATAAACGGTTTTTTATCTTTTTTTCAAAATAATTGGCAGAACCTCCTGTGAAAATGACCAATAAAGGTGAAAATTGCGCTTTATAGTGGTCAATAAACCCTTGAATTTCCATTACAGCTCCTGTCATGGCACCAATTAACATTGCCGATTTAGTGGAGTAGCCGATGTCTTTTTCGATATCTTCTCGCTCCAATAATGGCAACCGGGCGGTAAAGCTATGCATTCCTTTTAATCTTATGTCTATACCAGGGGAAATATTTCCACCCAAAAAGATACCATCACTTGAAATTAGGTCATACGTAATACATGTACCTGCATCAATTACCAAGCAATTTGCATCAGGATAAAGTGCGTGCGCTCCTACCACAGCCGCCAATCTATCTTTCCCTAAGGTTTTGGGTGTCGCATAATTATTTTGAATAGGCAAAGGTGTTGTTTCCGTTAGATTTAAGAAAAAATAATTATTGAGAAGAAATTCATTCACATCTTCCCAAACAAAAGAGACCGATGATACTGCAATGCGTTGTATCCCATCTTGTTTTTTTAAGAATTTTTTTAAATCTGCCAAATTCCAATCTTCCCAAATCTCTTTCAATTCGATTTTGTCATCCTTAAAAATGGCTAATTTGGTCCTCGTGTTTCCTATGTCTATTATTAAATTCAACCCCTTTTTTAATTGTTAATTGTTAATTATTAATTGTTAATTATGCTTGCTTTTGCTTTTCCGAAATTGACTATTATTCTGATTGACAATTAATAATACTTGTCAACACCTTAATAATTTCAACTCCATTCTTTTATAATTGTTAATTGTTGATTGTTGATTGTTAATTGTGCTTGCTTTTAGTTTTCCGAAATTGACTATTATTCTGATTGACAATTAATAATTATTTTTAACTGTTTTCAGGATACTTGTCAACAACTTAATAGTTTCAACTCCATTCTTTTTTAATTGTTAATTGTTAATTGTTGATTGTTAATTTTGCTTGCTTTTGTTTTTCCGAAATTGACTATTATTCTGATTAACAATTAACAATCAACAATTAACAATTATAAAAGAATGGAGTTGAAATTATTAAGTTGTTGACAAGTATTCTGAAAACAGTTAAAAATAATTAT
>CAMZLN010000109.1 GCA_947311465.1 uncultured Saprospiraceae bacterium | reverse complement strand
GGTATGGTCTGTCTTCCATTTCGGTAGGGCAATGACAAAAAGAAAGCCGCCGGCAGGCATATCAGAATAGTTTTTATATCAAATTTTTCTAACGGACTATTGTCAAAATTAAAATATCTCAAGTGATATTTTACGTCAAACCATTCCCAACTTAGTTGCTTCGAACCGTCAACTCACCTAGTCTCGACCTTGGAGAGATATCTTATCCTATCATCTTCTTATCAAATGTTGCAAGTTAGGATCAAAGGATATTCTCTTCCAAAAATCCCAAAACCCCATCAAAATCCTCCGCCGAAAACGTCACCCAATGCGGACGTTTCCTAAACCAAGTCATTTGTCTTTTGGCATATCTTCTCGAATTTCGTTTAATCAATTCAATAGCATCATCTCTACTTATTGTACCATCAAAATAACTGAAAAACTCTTGATATCCAACCGTTTGTAAAGATTTTAATCCCTTAAATTCAAATAAAGACCTAGCTTCTTCTTCCAATCCTGCATCTACCATCAAATCTACACGAAGATTGATTCTTTGATATAATTCTTCTCGATCTCTTTCCAATAAAATGTAGTGAATTTCAAAATCCTTCTTTTCTTTCTTTTGATTTAAAAAACTAGAAAATGGTTGCCCACTCGCTTTAAAAACACTCAATGCTCGAATGATTCTACGATGATTATGGATGTCGATACTGTTGTAATAATCTAAATCAACTTGCCTTAATTCTTCTTGTAAGCCAGCAATTCCGTCTGACTTATAAATATGATTCAAGTCAGCTAATATCTTTGCTGGAATATCAGGAAATTTATCCAATCCTTCGGTGACAGCTCGGATATACAACCCTGATCCTCCTGTCATCAAAACTACATCTTTAGTTTTAAAAACTTCCTTTAAAAGAGCATGAGTATCTTTTTCAAAATCACCTACATTGTATGAATCATGAATACTCAAATTATCAATAAAATGATGATGAATACTTTTTAATTCCTGCTCACTTGGTTTGGCAGTTCCGATGGTCATCTCTCTATAAAATTGACGAGAATCAGAATTAATTATCTCACAGTCAAAATGTTGTGCAATTTTGATTGTAGTTGAAGTTTTACCAACAGCAGTGGGTCCAGCAATCACAATTAAGTGTTTTTTTTGTATCATGATGCAAATTTACAAAAGGTTTTTATATTTGTGTTTTAAAATTATCAAGCTAATTTAAATAAAATTCTTGTTCTATAAATGAGTCAACTGGCCACTATATCAGTAAAAAATATAGTGATGAAATTGAGTTTTTTACTCCCGTTCGTTTGGCTTTGGTCTTTTCAGAATATGTGATTATTATTTTGGGATGTATTATTTTGGCTTTTTCAACTAAAAAGGCCTATCTTATGAGTATTCCGATTATTTTACTGGTTTCAGGGGTCGCTTTCCTCTATTTTAATGATACATTTCAGAAATGGAAAGTATCTCGTAAATTTCATAAACTTCCATCAAATTTTAAAGAAAAAATAGTAAATCAAAGAATATATATTGTTGAGCCTTAGATTTCTACGTATTTCAAAATAAAATTGTAGTAATCTAAATGTTTACCTATTTTTTGTGTATAATTTTGCTGCATATCATTTGAAATCTAATTTTTTTCTTATATTTAGGCATCCAAATGTTGCAATATTTTGTTTTTATTACGATTGATACTATTTCAGTTGTTTACTTGAATTTTATACAATGAATTTTAATAAAATTATTTTTCTATTATTAGTGTTGGTTTCTTTTAATCCTTTTATACATAAAGCTGATGCCTTAGCTGGAGACGACCCTTGTAGTGCTATTGTTCTTAATCCTACTCAACTAGGACTTGTATTAAGTTTTGATTTGGCAGGAACTGAAGATTCTGGCTTTTCACAACCCGTTTGTGGAAATTATCAGGGAAATGATTTTTGGTTGGAATTGGTTCCGTTGGGAACTTCAATTACCATAGAAACAATTGCTGGAACAGCAACGGATATGGCTTTTGAAGTTTATTCAAATGCTTGTCAAGGAGATGGTAACTCATATCCTTATGGCTGTTTTCAAGATTTTAGTTGTGGGACAGAATTGATGCCAAAGGCAACCATCAAGGATGTCATTCCCAATGAAAAATATTATATTCGTTTGTGGAAAGAAGGTGGAGGAGTTGGAACTTTTGATATTATTGTAGTAGATTCTAGATCGCAACCTTATATTGCTATTGGTGATGCTGAACCACTAGATCTTGGAGGTGTAGCCAATTGTATTCGTTTAACTGAAAATGAACCAAGACAAAAAGGATGTGCTTGGTATCCAACAAAAATAGATTTTGACTTGGCTTTCGAAATGGAATTTAATCTAACATTTGGTTCTAGAGATGATGGTGCAGATGGGTCGACGATATTGTTTCAGCCGAATAGTACTAGTCTTTGTGGAAACCCTGGAGGGCAACTTGCTGCTGGGGGTATTCCGAATTCAGTAATTGTTGAGTTTGATACTTGGTTTAATGGGTCATTTAATGATATCGCAGAGGATCATACAGCAATTTCTATTAATGGCGATTTAAGAAATACCATTGCTGGACCAGTACCATTAGGAAATATTGAAGATGGTAACATTCATCCTGCGAAAGTTACATGGGATCCTATCTCTCAATTGTTTGAAGTTTATTTTGATGGAACTAAGCAATTATCTGTTAATTATGACTTTATTAATGATGTATTTAATGGAGAATCGTCAGTTTATTGGGGAATTACATCTTCAACTGGGGGAGAAAAAAATGAACAAACTTTTTGCTTTGATAATTTAGTAGTTCAAAATAGTACTTCTTATGAAGTAGATGCTCTAAAAACGATATGTAAAGGTAATTCAATTATGTTGGGTGGGGAATTGAGATCAGAACCAGGAACTTATGATGATGTTTATAATGCTGCAAATGGTTGTGATAGTTTAGTGCATACTACTTTGGAAATAGTTGAAGTTACTGCTGATGCTCCTTTAGAATATTTGTTAGGTTGTCAACCGTTAGTAATTGATGCGTCTTCATCAATTACGACATCAAATACGACTTACAATTGGACTACCAATGATGGTGGTGAAATTATCAGTGGAGATGAAGCATTGGTATTGACCGTAAATGCACCAGGGACCTACACCCTAAATATGATTGATTTGGAGTCTGGTTGTTCTGATGGTTTGAAAGTGAAGGTATTACCTACACCTGAATTACTTGCAGATGCAGGAGTGGAAGATATCATTACGTGTTCTAAAAAAGAAGTGTTTTTAAATGCCAATTCATCAACTTCAGGTAGTGATATTACTTATGAATGGACGACTCCAGACGGAAATATCTTATCTGGAGAATCTTCAACATCTCCAGAAATAAATGCAGCAGGAATTTATATTTTAAAAGTGATTAATAATTTAACGGGGTGTGAAGAAATTGATTCTGTGGAGGTGGCTTTAGATGCAAATTTACCAGAATTGGATTTGACTGTGACTGAAATCCTTACCTGTAATCAAAAAACTGTTCGAATCGATAAATCAATCAATAATGTTTCAAATAATACTCAAATTGAATGGACTTTACCTGATGGATCTTCGATTCTTAATGAAACGGATGAATATATTGAAGTTGGCATCGCTGGAACTTACTTGATTAATGTTGAAAATAAGGATAATGGGTGCACAGGATTGGCTTCTGTAATTGTGGAAGAAGATATTGCTCTTCCCGAAATTGAAATCTTAGATTTTGATATTATAAATTGTTATCAAGAGGAAATTGATTTGGGATTACTCATCAACGCTCCTGATTATAGTATTAAATGGTCTACAATTGATGGAGATTTTAGTATTAAGGATACAGAAAATATATTGGTGAGTGAAGAGGCTACTTATTATGCGGTAGTTGAAAATCTTCAAAATGGTTGCAAGGATTCTGTCGCAATAGATGTGGTTTCGGATTTAGAAAAACCAACTGTTTCAGCAGGAAATGATGCAAAATTAATTTGTACACAAACCGAATTAGTACTTGCTGGGACATCAAATGTTGAGAATATTGATGTTATTTGGTCTACCAATAATGGAATTATTGAATCGGGGGAGAATACTTTAACTCCAAAAATTACATCGGGTGGGGATTACACTATTAAAGTGACCAATATTGATAATGGTTGTATCAATGAAGATGAAGTTTTTATCGATCAAGATGAAAATATCCCAGAAATCAATATTCTCCCAGTTGGTGTACTTACTTGTGAACACAAATCAATAAAAATAGATGCAAGTCAATCAAGTAATTCTAATATTTTTGATATCCAGTGGTTGGCAGATGATAATCAAGAGATTTTAAATAATGATGGATTGACTCCTACAATTTCAGAACCTGGAACTTATACATTACTGATTCAAAATACTGAAAACAATTGTGAAAAATCAATAGAGATTAATATTGAGCAAGATATAGAAAAACCAATAGTTGATCTTGGAAATTATCCGATTTTAGATTGTGATACAGAAGAATTACTGCTTGGTGGTAGTAATAGTAGTACTGGCGATGAATTTCTTTACAATTGGTCCTTGGATAATGGTACTATTGAACCATCCAATATAAGTCATCCCATTATTAATCAACCAGGTACCTATTCTTTGATCATTACAAATTCAGATAATGGCTGTACCGCATCAAGTTCAGTTGAAATTGAACAAAATATCCAATTGCCTATATTGAAAATGGTAGATGCTGAAGATATTACTTGTAACAAGGAAGCGATTGAATTGAATGCAGAAGGATCTGATTTTGGCGCTAATTTCTTAATCGAATGGTCCACTCAAAATGGCAATATTATTAAATTGAATGATGATTTACATCCTGTAGTGGATGCAGAGGGAGATTATCTTATGAAATCCACTAATCTTTCTACAAGTTGTACGGACTCACTTACGATTTCAGTACTTGAATATAAAGATTTACCTGATGTAGAAATTATTGGTGACTATATTTTGTCTTGTCAAATTAATGAATTGGTTTTAAAGGCTAAAAATAATTCTTCTGGTGATTTTATTTATGAATGGTCATCTACTGATGGTAATTTTTTGGATGCTAATGACAAGCTGCAAGTACAGGTGGATATGCCTGGAATCTATCAATTGAAAACGATAAATACTAAAACAGGTTGTGAAACAATTGAAAGTGTTGAAGTTTTTGCCAATGCAACACCTCCAGTAGCAGATGCTGGACCTGATCAATTGATTGATTGTAATTCTCAAGATCATCAAACCATTTTGGATGGTAGTGACTCTACTGCGGGATTAGATTATGCATGGACGACAGCAGATGGGCATATTGTTTCTGGAGAAATGACAAATAAATTAACCGTGGATAGTGCAGGTACATATATTTTGACGGTTACGGATCCTTTAAATAATTGTTCCGACACTTCATCCGCTGATGTTATAGTCGATATGGAATCACCTGTGGTGAAAGTGAGTGATCCTAAAGCATTAAATTGTGTTGATACGGTTGTTGTATTGATGCTTACTTCTGATTCTGCATCAGGATCAGATTTTACGTTTAGTTGGTCAACTTTTGGAACGGGGAGATTTGTTTCAGGTGAAAATACAGAAAATCCAATTGTTGATCGAGAAGGTAATTATACCATTAATGTAAAAAATAATAAAAATGAATGTTTAGCAAGTTCTGGAATTAAAGTAGAAAAAGATACGCTTCCCCCAATTGTGGTGATAGAAATTCCTGAAATTCTTTCGTGTAAAAAAACGGTAGTAGATGTTGATGGAAGTGGTTCTATGTTAGGAAACCCACAGAATAATATGACTTATTCATGGACAACTTCTGATGGTTCTATTCAGTCTAATGATATTGATCAGAAGATTGAAGTCAACGAACCAGGTACTTATGTGTTGCATTTGATTGATCTTGTAAATAAATGTGAAGCAATGGATTCTGTAACTGTCCTTCAAGATACTATTTCTCCAATGGCTAATGCAGGATCTGATGGTATTATCAATTGTTTTAATCCAGATTTGGTTATTAATGGAACAGGGTCGGTTGGTAATGAATTTTCTTATGAATGGACAACAGATAGTGGTGAAATAAAAAGTGGAAATACTACCTTAATGCCTACGGTCAGTGGTCAAGGTCGATATACTTTGACTGTATTGAATTCTGAGAATGGATGTACAAAGGAGTCTTCTGTTGACATTACTTCTGATGCTGTTTATCCAAATATAGAAATTGCAACACCTGATATTTTAACCTGTGTTGATTCAATCATTGACATTGAAGCTACAATTACTGACCAAGGAACTAACCCAAATTTAGTTTGGACTCCTACAAATGGTGGAAATATTATTACAGATTCTGATATGGAGTCAATCGCTGTTAATTCTAGCGGAACTTATACTTTAGTGGTTACAAACCCGTCTAATGGATGCTCAGAAACTAAACAAATTATGGTGAGTGAAAATGTGGATTATCCAAATATTTCTATTGATGCACCCCCTACCATAAATTGTGAAAATCCTACTGTTCAAATCGTGGGAAGTATTAATGGAAATTGTACTGATTGCGAGATTGTTTGGAATACAGTTACAGGCATGATTGATACTGGTGAATCTACACTTACGCCGCAAGTTTCTGCTGATGGGTATTATTACTTTAATGTTTTGGATAAAGCCAATGGATGTCTTTCACTGGATAGTGTATTGGTGAATGAAAATATTGAGCCTCCGACTGGATCAAATTTTAATATTGATCAGCCCTTGTGCCACGGCGATAAAGGAATTATTTCAGTATTAGATGTTACAGGCGGTCTTGCTCCATATACCTATTCATTGAATAATGTAGATTTCGATGCTTTGTCCACAGTGACAAATGATTTGAATAAAGGAAATTATAACCTTTATATAAAAGATGCAAATGGTTGCGTTTTTGTAGCTGATTTTGAAGTGATAGAACCTGATCCTCTTGATATAATGGTTCCTAATGAAATCGTTTTGAAATTCATGGCTGATGGTCAAGTAAATGTTGTTACGAATATTCCTTCAAATGAGATAGCTTCTGTTGAATGGACACCTTCAGAAGGATTATCATGTGATACTTGTCTGAATCCAATTGTAACGGCATTGGACAATGGGATATACAATGTAGAAGTCATTAATTCAAATGGTTGTAAAATTAATGGTAGTTTTAGATTGATTATTGATTTTGAATTAGAAGTTTATATTCCAAATGTAATTACACCCCATAATGGAGATGGTATTAATGATGTATTTTATGTATTTGCTCAAGATGGTGTGAAAAGTATTTTGAGTATGAATATCTATGATAGGTGGGGTACTCAGATTTTTGAACGAAATAATTTTCAACCCAATAATCCTAGTTTGGGTTGGGACGGTCAGTTTAATGGAAAAAAATTACAAAGCGGTGTTTATGCGTATTGGATTCAAATAGAATTGTTTGATGGAAGGAAAGTGCTCTATGAAGGAGATGTTACGATTTTGAATTAGAAATTCTAAATTTGCATTTTTTTTGTGCAATCAATTAAATAAATGAATTCTATTTTTCAATTGATTTTTTACGAAAAAAAGACTATCTTTGAGTACGTCGATTTGAATTTTCGATTTTGTCCCCCCATATACTAGGCTAATATTGTTTTGATTTTTGAATATTTCATTTAGAATTATTGTATTTTATGATGGATTAAACAAATTTTCCTTTAAATTACTAAGAATTAAAATATTATTTAGTAATTTTATATTGACTTTAGACTTTATTGAATAGTTTTTTTTTAACTAACTGTTTCCTTTTCTCCTATTTTCCTTGAATGTTGTAAATGGAAATGTAAAAACGTTTACTATGAAATGTAGATTTACATTTACTATGGCTATCCTTTTATTTGGGTTCCAATTTTTGCAGGCCCAGATGACTAAATGCGGTGGTACTTTATCTGCGGGTAATGATATCCAATTGTGTAATAATCCAGATGGGGCTACTGTTTTTCTAAATGCTTCAGCCACTTCAGATGTAGTCAATATCCGCTGGATTAATCCTGAAATTGAAGAAGCGCTTAATTTGCACCCTGAAGTGGATATTACAGAAACCACTACTTTTACGATTAAAGCAGATATTGTTACTGGGAATTTATTCACAAATGGAGATTTTGGTACTACACCTATAGATGAACCTTCATTGGAGTTTTACTCTGATTATAAACATCGTTCAATAATTTCTTTCCCTCCACCTGATCCATCTGTTAAAGATACTCCTCCTTATTTACCGAATGGAAGATATTCTGTTGATCAAGTGTATGGATTATGTACTGATCACACAACTGGTAATGGAACAGGAAATATGATGGTCGTTAATCTTGTTAGCGGAGAATATAAAATATGGTGTCAAACAGTAAATGTTGAGCGAAACACGGAATATTCTTTTTCTGCATGGGTAGCTAACATTTATTCCAATCAAGTATTTCCGCCGCCACCACCACCAGGTGGAGACGATGAAGAGAACGATATAGATGGTGATGGTATTCCAAATGATAGGGACAATTGTCCGAATACACCAAACCCTGGACAAGAAGATAAAGATGGCGATGGTATTGGAGATGCGTGTCAAGATGATTTTGATGGAGATGGCATACCAAATGATTCTGATAATTGTCCGAATACACCAAACCCTGGACAAGAAGATAAAGATGGAGATGGTGTTGGTGATGCCTGTGAAGGTGCAAATGATAGGGATGGTGATGGTATACCTGACGCTTCGGATAATTGTCCAGATACACCAAATCCAGGGCAAGAAGATGAGAATGGAAATGGCGTAGGTGATGCTTGTGAAGATACTGATGGCGGCGGTGGCGGCGGCGGTGGAGACAGAGATGGTGATGGTGTACCTGACTCTTCCGATAATTGTCCTGATACACCTAACGCAGATCAAGATGACACAGATGGAGATGGCATTGGGGATGCATGTGAAGAAGGGACTCCACCTTTTGGTGATGCTGGTTGTGCACCGCATTTTCAATTAATGATTAATGGTCAATTGGTTGGGGATATTACTACCGCAGAAGGTTTCTGTGAGTGGAGAAATATTTATCGAACATGGAATTCTGGGAATAGTACAACAGCTGAAGTTTGTTTGATTGGTGTTTGTGATCAAGAAGATATGCAACCTGCTGCATTAGATGATTTGACCTTTGGTGCAAAATGTGAATTGGAAGATCAAGTTACTGTCTTTGTTGATGATATTTCTGCGGATGTTTTAGATCCTGAACTTCTTTCGTGTGAAAACGAACTTGTAACTATTCAAGGTGTTTATGAAGCTTTAGGTACGGATATATCTTTTATTTGGTCAACCAACGGCTCAATTATTGAAGGGGCGAATTCTCAAACATTTTCGGTTGATGAACCTGGGGAATATACATTTAGTGCATTAAATGCTGAAACGGGTTGTTTCGCTTCTGGAACTGCAGTTGTAGGAGATGACCTAGTATTCCCAGAAGCCAGTTTGATTGAACCGGAATCGATAAATTGTGCAAATACAGAATTGATTCTGGATGCATCTGGCTCTACCCAGGGAGAAACGATAACTTATCAATGGGATGAATTTGCTGGAAATATTGTTTCTGGTGGAAATACTGCTACTCCTGTAATTGATAAAGAAGGTACTTATTATTTAACAGTAACTAATACTAAAAATGGATGTACTGATGAACTTTCTGTCTTCATTCAAGAGCATTTTGAAACACCTGAATTAGTAGCGCCAACCAATAGTATTGAATTGGGTTGTGATGTTGCGGATGCTGAAATTTCACCACAACTTAATTCTGATCCAAATGGAACAATTTTTCAATGGACAGAAAATGGAAATGCAATCTCTGGTGGTAATGATCTTAATCTGAGTGTAACTTCTGCAGGTACTTATACTTTAGTCGCTACGAACGAGGAAAGTCAATGTACTGCAACAATTTCTGTTGATGTTTCTGGTGAAGCAACTTTACCTCAATTATCAATTGATGGTGGTGGCGGAGAAATTAATTGTATCAATACTCAAGTAACTCTTAGTGGTTCTAGTACTACCGATGGTGATTTAGTTTATACTTGGTCTAATGCTGGAAATCCAATAAGTTCGGAT
>CAMZLN010000108.1 GCA_947311465.1 uncultured Saprospiraceae bacterium | reverse complement strand
TTTGATGCTGGTGCAAAAGTAATGACTCCTTCTGCTGTTAGCGTCAAACTTCCTATTACAACTCCACCAACTGTTATTGGTGTTGCTGTGCCTAATATTAAGGCTTGTTGATTTCCATCACCATTAACATCTATGGTTGCTGCTGTGATTGTTAGCGTATCTCCATCAAGATCACTATCTGCTGTTGTTGGATTTGAGCCGGTGATAACATTTCCTGTTAAGGTAGTATCCTCTGATGTGCTAAATGTATCATTTGTAGCTACTGGGGCGTTCGGTAGATCTCGATAGTCAAGATCAGTTTCCAGTGGTGTTGCTCCTGTACCATCGGCTGCGGTGTCATTGTCGGTATCATCCAGCGTAAACACATTGGTATCATAGGCTTTTCCATTGACATCAGTATAATCATCAGTATTTTCAGCCCAATATGTTAAACCGTTTGTGCCTACATCAGCAATAGCTACAGGACAAGCAGAGATAGTATCATTATTTTCTAAACAGTCTGTGATTCCATCATTATCCGAATCACTATCCAAATAATCAACTGTAGCATCGCCATCTGTATCTACTGGTGTTAATCCGTCTGCATATGCATCATCTACACCGTCATTGTTAGTATCTGTAAATACTGCGGAAGGAGCAATATATCCATCAGTTGTTTGTGCTTCTACATTGTCTGGGATTCCGTCGTTGTCTGAATCTAAGTCTAGGTCATTTGGAATACCATCTCCATCAGTATCTGCCACCAAAAAAAGACCAAAAGCAACAGCTTGTTTTCCACCTGCTACAATATTCACATCAAATTGTGTAGCGGCTTTCGAATAATAAATAGATGTTCCATCTACAGTAAGAGTGTCTGTTAAGGTAGATGTTCCTGCACCTGCAAAAGTACCACCATCACCAAAACTCTCCAATAATGTCCAAGGCTCACCATTGGTAGACCAAACAATACTTTCTGTCTTATTTGTATTTGTAGATTCAGCATCCAAAGCTAATAAATCCAAAGGGAAACTTTGCCCATTTTTGGTACCTGTAAACGTAATGGTGAAGCTAATATCATCAGCGTCAATAGTGGAGTGAAATGTCTCTTCAGTTCCTTCTGTATCATACCCCCCCCATAAAATGGAATCAGTCCAAGTCATCATGTCATCCGGTAAAAATCCGCTACCATTACCTATAACATTTGAAATAGTTGCGGTAACCGTTAATCCATTAGTTAAAGTAAATATTTGCGTATCACCATTGTGTAATCCATCAGCAAAATCTGCACCATCCCAATTGAAAAAGTAGAGTTTATCTTGATTAACCCCCGTACCTGAAGTTGAATTAGCGGCTATATTTGGAAGGTATCTTTCATTAACATCCAAAATACCATCGTTATCATCATCTAAATCAATATCATCTGTGATTCCATCTCCATCCGTATCTAATACTACTGGCGGCGGAGCAGCCGTCCACAAACTAAAATGTCTAATACCATCCAAACGAATTGTATTAGCAATAGGATCAACAACACTATTAAGGTGAGGGTTCCAAGTGACACCATCGTCTTGAGACGAATAGAGTATTAAATTCTCTTCATTTAAATCATTCAAATCACTCTCATTGTACTGAAAAGCTAAAGTTGCATTAAGTTGAGTATTATTATCGGGATGAATCCCAATCACTTTATCAATACTTTTCAATTTATTAATAGTAACTGGCTCCAAATATTTTTCAAAGACTGTATGTCCTAGAGGAGTCTTGGTTTCAATTGAGATACCAAATTCGTCATAAGAGTCAGAATAGGAATGTCTAAAATCTGTTATTTTTGTATTAAAAGTAACTGATTTCGTTGTTTTTACATCCTGCTTAAGATTACAGCCAAAAAAAAGAAAAATGAAAAATGAAAGTAGATAATACTTCTTTACTACAAATTCGTTAACAGAATAAGTTCGAGGGATTAACTTTTGCACAAAAGCTAATCGCCCAGTGGGAGATTGAAACATTGTTTTTTGTTTTTTAGGGTTATAATCACATTAAAAAATGTAATTACTTAAAATATACCATTTTTGGTGTATCACAAATAATAGTGCAAAATAAATGCCAAAATGGAATAAAAAATAAGAAACTAAAGAATAAATTTCATATTCAACTGTATCTCAATCAATTATAAGCAATTAAAAACGCAACCATTATATTCATAATGATTGCGTTTTTTTTTAAGAATAGGGGGAAAATAATCTATTCCTTATAAATAACTTCCACATTTTCAGAATTCACCACCACTCGTATCTCTGTACGTCTATTTTTCTGATGGCTATTTTCATCACAAGTATCACAATTGACTCTTGGAGCTAATTTTCCTTTGTGATCCAAAATGATTCGGTTACTTTGAATACCTTTTGCTACTAAATAATCTCTAGCTGCATTTGCTCGATTAGCGGAAAGTCTTTCGTTGTAAGCCATGTTTCCACGCTTATCAGTGTGACTGACCATTTGGATTGTCAAAGAAGGATATTGTTTCATGATAGAAACTAAATTATCCAATCGTCTTGCAGCATCAGGTCGAATATTGTATTTATCATAATCATAATAAATATCTTGAATTACGATTTGGGGTTTAGAAACCACTTTTCGAATTGGAAATAGTTTTATTTTCTTATTCACATTTTTGCAACCCGAAATTGAAATTTTTCCATTATCATCAGAAAAACCATTCTTGGTAGTATGTACTTGATATTTACAGCCACATTTTGCTTTTAATTTGAAATGACCTTTTTTATCTGTCTTTAATGATTCAGATTTATTCAAACAAGAACTGGTAATTTTTACACTAGAATTATTTAATAGGTTTCCATTTGATTTATCAGAAACTACTCCTTCTATCCAAACAGAATTTTCTTTCAAAGTAATACAAGTATTGTTATTTAATAAATCTAAACCCAATAATATTTTTGTTACTGTTTCATAACCATCTTTTGAAGCAACAACGGAATAACTTGCATTTGGAAAAACAGTAAAATTCGTTTTTCCCTGAGCATTTGTCGTCAAGTTGAATTTATCCAAATTGACTTTTTCAAAAATCATAGAGCCTAAGTCTTTCATTTCAGGTTTTATAATAATATTTGTATTTGATAGCATTTGACCTGCATCATCTTGGGTACATAATTCAACATCTTTTGCCATTGAAGTATAATTCCATTTGTAAATATCATCTTTACCTTCTCCCCCATTTCTGTCGGATGAAACAAATCCTGTGACACCATCACTTTTTACTGCAAAACCAAAATCGTCTGACGTTGTATTGATAGGACTATCCAAATGAATGATATTTCCAGATTGCATTGGAAAAGCAAAGACATCTAGACCACCTTTTGAACCATGTCCATTAGAACTAAAAAATAGAACATTATTATTGTCAATAAAAGGGAAAACTTCATTGTCAGCAGAATTGACAATTGATCCTAAATTGATGGGTTCTCCCCAATTTTGATTCACATAAGAAACAGAATATAAATCCATTCCACCACTTCCACCGGGTCGATCAGATGCAAAATATAGCACATCTTCAGAAGAAGCATATACAGGATGCATCGTTGAATAATCATCATTACAAAATGGCAATTCTTCCAATTCAGACCATTTTCCATTTTTTAAAGTTGATTCGTATAGTTTTACTACAATAGACTCGCTGCTATTTTTTCCATTAGCATTGGATCTAGAAATAATCATACGATCATTGGCAGCATTGAAAGTAGGTACACCATCATGGTACTTACTTTTTGCATTTCCCCCCATTAATGTAGGTGTAGAAAACCCACTATTGGTTTCTTTTGCATAGTAAATATCGGAATACCCCCCTTTGGTTACTGGATCTGTACAAGTAAACGAGCTTTTTCTTCGATTAGAAGAGAAAACGATTCCATCATTGTAAAAGGATGTTCCAAAATCAAGATATTGAGAATTTATGGATTTGATATTATCCACTTGGAATCCCATTTTGGAATAGCTTTGTGCGGATGACAAAGTTATTATCAAAAGGGATACGGTTATTATAAATATATTTTTCATTGTTTATTAATTTTTATTCTTTGAAGAAATCAATTCTAACGGAGTAGCATATCGGAATGAATTCCGATTTCCATTATCCATTAAAAATATCTCAAATTCACAATATCACACGATTCACAATTCAATGAATATCCAACAAGGATTTCAAAACTACCTGTGGTTTGATTATTCAATTCTGAAGCAGTCAAATCAATAGCGGCTCCTGCTTTTAGACCATTTTTAAACATATATTGGAATAAAACACTTACTGCATCTTCATATCTATAACTCAAACCTGCCAGAAATGCATCATTGAAAATGAAATTTCCATTCAATTCAAACTCGAAAGGCGAATTTCCATTGATACTCACTAAAGCTGCTGGATGAAATTTTACTTTTGGCGTTACATTAAAGACATAACCAGTTAAAAAATAAAAACTATTCATTTTTCGAGTAAAATTATCTTCCAAATACAAGCTATTGCCCAATAATCGTGGCATAGAAAGACCTGCATAAAAATTATCCGTGTTAAAATACAAACCAGCACCAATATTAAATGAAGTTTTGGATTTCCCATTCAAATTTGCATCTACCCGTTGATTGGGATCAGCCAAAGACCAATTGTAAGAAGCACTTTCAAATCGTGGCATAATTCCAAATGCAATATTTGATTTATCAAATTTAATTCTATATGCGTAGGACAAATCAATAGCCGTAGTATTGGTCAAACCAATTTTATCTGAAACGATATTGACACCTAGCCCTGCTCTATCATGTTGGATAGGCATATTTGCATATACTTGCAAGGTTTTTGGAGCTCCTTCAATACCAGACCACCATTGATTTCTATAAATTGCACCAGCATCTAGTCCGCCCTTTACGCCTACAACACCAGGATTGTAGCTTTGCTTGTTAAAAACAAAGTGAGTCAATAATGGATCATTTTGAGCATTTAAAATATTTAAAAGCCCCAATAAAGCGACCAAAAACACTCCAATCTTTAAATTTATTATATTTTTCATAATATTGATTTTAAATATTTTGACAAAATCGAGTATTTAAAATTACTCGATTTGTCAAAATATATTTTTTAATTTAATGTACTTTTGAAATTATCTGACAATTGTAATAAAGCCCTTTAATACCGCATCACTATTGGGATCTAATTTCAGAAAATAGAAATAAGTTCCAGCAGGTACATCCAAATCTTTGTAAGTTGCCTTCCAAGAATTGTCATAATTTTTCTTTTCATAGACAACATCACCCCATCTATTGTAAATTTTCAATTCATTATCAGGATATTGACTAATACCTGCAATAATAAATTCATCATTCACACCATCACCATCAGGCGTCATTACATTGGGAACATCAAACTCAGTCTTTTCTATCGTCAAGAAAGCGGTTGCTTCATCACAAAGCGGAGGCATTCCCGTATCACAAATCATATAAACAAAAGAATCCATTCCAAAAAATCCAGGATTTGGCGTGTAAATATATGATCCATCAGCAGAAACAGTTACTGTACCATTTTTAGGACCATCAACCAAAGTGACAGTCAAATCATCTCCATCTGGATCCGAATCATTATCTAAAAGTACATTTCCTGATAATGGAATATCGTGATCATCTACAGCTACTGGCGGATGATTCATAGGATTGATTGTAATCAAAACATTTGCATTAAAACAATTCGTCATTCCACTAGGGAAAGTATTATCACAAACAGTATAAACAAATGTATCCGTACCCGTATACCCCATATCTGGCGTATAAGTCACCACATTATCACTAGGATCATTGGGGGTATTATTTGGATCTGTGATTGTAACAGTACCATGTTGTGGTTCTGTAGTCGTTATAGTTCCATTGGTAGGAATATCATCATCATTTACATAAATATCCGTTACAATAGCAACATTTTCATCTGTTACATACTCATCGTCCACTAAATCCATAACAGGCAATACAATCACCGTTACTGTTGCCGTTACACAATTATTATCTGCATCACAAACAGTATAGTCAAATGTATCTGTACCATTAAAATCCAAATCTGGAGTGTAAGTCACTACATCATCACTTGGATCATCAGGTGTATTATTTGGATCTGTGATTGTAACTGTACCATTTGAAGGATTTGTCACCGTAATCGTTCCATCGTTTGGAATAAAACTATCATTGTCATAAATATTGATTTCAACAGGAACTTCTTCATAAGTCATATCATTATCATCTACAACTGTTAATTTAGAGCCTATCGTAATTGTAATTACTGCCTCATCACAAACAGCGCCATGACACACTTTGTAATTTACCGTTACAACCGTTCCTTGTTCACTAGCCAGTGGAGTATAATCAATATCCCCAGTTACTGGATCAAAAACGATAGTTCCCCCAGCGGTACCGCCTGGAATTTCTACAATTGTATTTCCATCATTTTCCAAGAAATCATCATTTTCCAAAATATCAAATGAAGTAGTTGTACCATAAGGAGCAACAAAAGCATCATCCACAGCCGTTGGCGTTCTTGGATTTGGATCATCGCCATTTGGATTACCATCTCCATCACAATCTGCATTATTCCAAGCTGTATCAGGAGTTCCTTGTTCAGAAGTATTAAAATCACATGGGTCAAAAGGATCCGTTTGAGGATCACCTGTACCAGAATTAATTTCATCTACATTTAAAACACCATCACCATCACAATCTGCACCACTCGTAATCGGAAGAGTAATATCCGCTACTACAAAATCACATGGATCATTAGGATTTGTTCCATTAGGATCTACAAAACCAGTTTCATTTGGATCTACTTCTTTTAAATTAGTTACTCCGTCACCGTCGCAATCCGCATTGTTCCAAGTCATTGTTGCATCCGCTAAAACTTGTCCTGCCCCCCATACACATGGATCATTTGGCTCTGGATCAGTATTATTTGGATCTCCATCTCCATCATCATCAAGAGCATCAGGAACAGTAATAGTTACAATAGCCTGAGCACAAACGGAAAGTTGGCATACCTCATAATTAACCGTAACCACTGTACCTTGTTCACTTTCCAAAGGCGTATAATTCATTGTTCCTGTTACAGGATCAAATGTAATCGTTCCACCAGCGGAACCGCCTGGAATTTCTTCGATTGTATTTCCATCATTAGGTAAGAAATCATCATTTCCTAATACATCAATAGTTGTAATTTGACCATAAGGAGCTGTTTTAGCATCATCATTTGCGGTTGGTGTTGTAGGATTTGGGTCTGTTACATTTGGATTACCATCACTATCACAATCAGCCATATTCCAAGCATCGTTTGGAGTAGCTTGCTCACTTTTATTAAAATCACATGGATTTTTTGGGTCAGTTTGTGGATCACCAGGACTAAAACTCATTTCATCTGCATTAGAAACTCCATCTCCATCACAATCTCCAGAATAAGTAACAACCAACGTAACATCATCAAGATCAAAATCACAAGGCTCTAAAGGATTGGTACCATTTACAAGATCAATACTGCCCGTTTCATTAGGATCTACTTCTTTCAAATTAGTAACACCATCACCATCACAATCTGCATTATTCCATGCTGGAGTTGCATCTGCCAAAACTTGCCAAGCCCCCCAAACACAAGGATTATTGGGTTCAGGGTCAGTATTATTTGGATCTCCATCTCCATCATCATCTCCAGCAGGAGGAACGATGATTGTAACCGTTGCTTGATCACAAACTGTACCATGACATACCTCATAAATTACCGTAACCGTTGTACCTGGTTCTGTATCAGTTGGAGTATAATCCATTGTACCCGATACAGGATTAAAAGTACTTGTACCCGAAGCAGTACCCCCAAGAATTTCTACAATTGTATTTCCATCATTAGCAAGGAAATCATCATTACTTAAAATATCTATTGTTTTAGTACTGCCATAAGGAGCAGTATCGTTATCGTCATTTGCTGTAGGTGTTCTAGGATTTGGATCATCGCCATTTGGATTACCATCTAAATCACAATCAGCATCATTCCAAGCGGTGTCTGGAGTACCTTGCTCTGCACTATTAAAATCACAAGGATTACTTGGATCTGTACGAGGATCATTTGGTCCAGTCGAATTAACTTCATCCGCATTGGTCACGCCATCCCCGTCACAATCGCCCATATCTGTTGCCATTACCGTTATATCAGTAAAAATAAAATCACAAGGATCATAAGGATTTGTTACTGACTCTCCATCAGGAGGATTTACCTCATCAGCATTTATTACACCATCTCCATCACAATCCTTTGCATCCCAGCCAGGATGACTAGCTCCTTGTTCTGCAATATTAAAATCACAAGGATTATTTGGATTGGTACGAGGATCTCCAGGTCCTGTTGAATTTATTTCATCTGCATTGGAAACTCCATCACCATCACAATCCCCTGTACTTACGGCAGTTACAGTAACATCAGTGTAAACAAAATCACAAGGATCATAAGGATTAGTCGCAGGTTCTCCATCTGGAGGATTTAATTCATCTTTATTTACAATTCCATCACCATCACAATCTGCATTATCCCAACCAACATGCGGCGAAGTTTGCTGAGCTCCATTAAAATCACAAGGATTATTGGGATCTGTTGCAAATTCTCCATCTGGAGGCATAACCTCATCAATATTGATAACACCATCACCATCACAATCAGAGTTTTTCCAAGTAGTGGTAGCATTTGCTAATGTTTGAGATGCACTCCAAGTACAAGGATCATTAGGTGCTGGATCAGATGTATCAGGATCACCATCTCCATCCGTGTCAAGAGGAACAATAAATAAAGTAGCACTTTTAGAAATCGAAGCACAAACATTATCAGGATGAGTAATCAAAACTGTATAAACATTACCATTTAAACCTGCAACATTTGAAATTGAAAGTATTGCTGAATTAAAATTTGTATATACTCCCCCATCAAGAGATGCGTCAATAATTTCTCCATTTCTTTGCCATTGGTATTGAAGCCCAGCATTTGCATTTCCAACAGATTCATAAGAAGGAATCCCATCAATATATCCAGTAGCAGTAGATGCAGAAGCCTGAACAGAAAAACTAGTTGCACTACTATCGACAACAAATTTATCAGTAGGATTAGAATCAATTGATACAACACGAGTTGCTTCCTTGTATGCGATATTTCCAGTACTATTAAGCAAAGGAGAAACTAAATAAGAAACTAAATTTCCATTAATACCAGCATCATTTACCAAGCCCACCGCATTTACATCATCAGTGGTTATTAATCCCCCCCAAGTACCATCGCCATTTGTATCAGTACCAGAAACACCATAGGCTTCATCTGCATCAGAACACCCGTCTCCATCAGAATCAGTATCTAAATAATTTTTAATACCGTCATTATCCGTATCTAACCCCAAACCAGGAGAACAACCTACCAAGGTATGGAATGCAATTGTTGAAGTACCATCTGTATTATTTCCATGTCCAGAAGAAATTAATATTTTAGTAACTGGTCCTTTGATATTGGCAATAAAATAATTAATATCCACATCAGTTCCACCAGTTGTACTTTTACCAATAACTCTATTTGCTCCAACATCCCAAGTACCACTTGCCAAGGAAGGAGTAAAATCACTAAAATCAGATGAAGCCAATACAGGGATTTGAGAATTGCCATTATAAGCTGTTATCTCTACATAATCCGTTTTATTCAAACCTGCGATTGAAAATCTAAATAAATCCAATGCAATAGGAAAATTAAATTCATATTCTACATAGTCACCAGAAACTTCTTGACCGACATTCAAAGCCTGCAAATATAAATAATCCCCAATTTCAGCACCTTGATCATTTCTGATTTGAATTCCATTTCCCCAAACAGGAGTTCCAGCATCATTTGTTCCATCGTATAAAGTTGCATTAAATGTATAAAGCCCATTATTCAATTCAATAGGCAATTGTCCAGATAAATCTTCACCTATCATATAATCCAGAACCCCATTAGTCATTTTTGTATTAATGGATGTCAATACCGAATTATCACAAAATGGTCCCCCCTCTTCTTTATCTAAGATTCCATCATTATCATCATCTAAATCAGCAATATCGAATATACCATCGTTATCAGAATCAACACGATTATCAACCTCATCACAAGCATCCGAAATACCATCTTGATCTACATCTGGACCCGTAATTATTACATCCATTTTACTATCTTGCCCTCCATTGGTCACTACTGGCACACCAGAAGTATCCACATTACCAATAAGTTGTCCAGTAATCATATCAACATCTACTACTGTAAAATTACCTGCCGCTTCTAAAGCATCAAAGCATCCATCATTATCACTATCTACATCCAAATGATCTGGAATATTATCGCCATCTGAATCTATTCCATTTAAAATAACATAAGAAAAATCTGTAAAATCTTCAAGAGAACAAACATTGAAAAACAATGAAAAGAAATTCGTATTATCAGTCGATGTGACATTATTTCCTGTCGTAGAAAAAGAAAATGAATTTATATTAAAATAATTAAAATACATAGCCACTTTCGTATCTAAGACGACTCCAGGGTAAGTAACCAATGGGCCCTGAAATGTTACATCCCCTACCGTATCAGAAGAAACGGTAAGCTCTGTAGTCTTCTCAACAGCATAAAAGTCAGGAATACTTAAAGTAATAGATTCATTTGCATTTACCCCATCGATATCATAAAATGTTCCACCGAATCGAGCTAAGGGAACAACAGCACTAGTATTGGCGACTTTAAATTCAATACTATATTTCATTGTTGCAGACTCACCTGCTGGCACATTATATTCCGCTTGCCATGCATCCGGATTACCCGTAGAATCATTATCAATCGTAAAAGTTGTAATATTCGGGTCAGCTTCAACAATTGTAATTACAGCATCCAAAGGAATAGCATTTATTGTAGCAACGTTTGAAAATCTAAACTGATCCCCAACAAAAGGAGCTCCCACATTCCCACTAACTTGCGTCACAGCATTAGCATGAAAAACGACTTGCGGAAAAGTACAACTGCCCAGTTGCTTAGGATTAAACCCCAAAGACTCTTCAGTATCTAAAATACCGTCATTATCATCATCCAAATCTAAACTATCAATGATAGTATCTAAATCCTGATCTTGAGATATAAGTAAGGAATCAATAGAAGGAAAACCCAAAATAAGCACCACTATTATAAATGCTATTTTGTAAAATTGTTTTAATAATTTCATTTTTGTGTTTTTAAAAAAGTAAATAATGATTCAAAATCAACTACCTTGTTCAAAAAGATTTATTACACTTTAATTTGACTAATTTTTCAAAAAAACTAGCTTCACATAAGTGTATTAAAAACTTAATGTACAATGCATTAATTCACCAACAGGCAAATTAATCAACCATAATAATTTTCTTTTTTTGGGGAAATACTATTCTTAAGGCCATAAAATATTATGACCAACATCAACCGATATTGGAAAATATTTCACAACAATATTAATACAATGTTTTATACAAATCTCACATAGAGACATGAAATAAAACAGTGTTTTGTGGGGATTTAAACAGTGTTTTGGGGATTTAAAACAGTGTTTTGCGGGGCACACAACAAGTTAATGACAAGCACTAACTTAGTTTTTATAATCGAATAAGAAATAAAGATATTTTCATTTTCGCATTTAAAAATAAAAAACATTTCACAAATTTCTTACTATGGCATTATACTTCTTGAAAACTAATAAAGTTATATTTTATTAAAAAAAATATTTATATGTAACTAAAAAAAGAGAAATTGCAAAATAAGAAATGTATGATATAAAAAAAGAGAAATTGTTTCCAATTTCTCTTTACAGATGCCTCCCTCAAGTCCAGCTTATTAATCCACCCAATCCGCAATAAATACATTGGTATCTCGAGTTCCCCCATTATTTCTATTGGATGAAAATACGATTCGTTTTCCATCCCAAGAAAACATTGGGAAAGAGATAAAAGAATTGCCGAAAGAAATTCGCTCCAATCCTGTACCATCCGTATTGATCATATATAAATTGAATGGAAAACCACGCTTGCTTTCATGGTTTGAACTAAAGAGTATTTTCTTACCAGAAGGATGAAAATAAGGCGACCAATTGGCATTTCCAAGATGTGTAATTTGTTTCAAATCCGACCCATCAACATTGCACGTATATAATTCCATGTCCGTTGGCATCACCAACCCTTCCTTCAATAAATCTTTATAAATTTTGATATCTTCTGGTGTTTTTGGTCTAGATGATCTAAACACTAATTTCTTGCTATCAGGAGAAAAGAAAGCCCCGCCATCATAGCCCAATTCATGTGTCACTTGCTTGACATCTGATCCATCTATTTTCATTGTGAATAATTCAAGATCTCCAGTTCTCATAGATGTAAAAACGATTAATTTCCCATCAGGCGATACCGTTGGTTCTGCATCATAACCAGGTGTATCTGTCATTCTTTTTTTAATATTTCCTTTCAAATCAGCTATAAAAATATCAAAAGAAGGGTAAATAGGCCAAACATACTTGTGATCTGTCCTTGGTTTTGGTTCAGGAGGGCAATTTTCATCTCCTAAATGTGTAGAAGAATAAATAATTGTAGAATCTCCTGGCATAAAAAAGCTACAAGTAGTTCTTCCCTTTCCAGTACTTACTCTCTGTGGGATATTCATTGCTTCACCCAGCCCCTTTTCAGGATCCATGATATAAATTTGATCACAATCCACTCCCCACTTTTTATTTCTTGCTTGAAAAACCAAATTTTTATTATCAAAACTCCAGTAGGTCTCTGCATTGTCCCCCCCAAATGTTAATTGACGAACATTTTTGAAGTGCTTCTCTCCTTCTAAGACCAATTTTTCTCTTTTTAAAGCAGTTGCTTTTGTAGTAGCATCTACAGATATTTTCTCTGAGCTATTACAAGATAAAAAAATAGTAATTATAAACAATAAAATGACGTGTCTCATAATGTTAATATTAATGATCGAATTGATTGAATAAAATAATAAATTGCAAATATTTTACAATTTCGTCCGCAAAAGTATGCATTGTATCTAGACTTTTGTATTAAAACCTAAATAATTTCTTAATTTCACGTGACAATTATTTACTAGATTAAAAATTTACCTACTACAATGAAATTTCAATACATTACTTTAATCTGTTTTATGGCGCTTTTTGGCTGTGGAACACCTATGGATAAACATAGAGAAAATATCAAAACATCAACAGGGAATCAAACATCCACAACCGATGACTTCAACTGGAACCCAGAGAATTTCTCGGATAAAAAAATCGTTCGATACCAAATTCCTGGATTTGATAAATTGACAAATCAACAGAAGGCGTATGTTTATTATTTGACACAAGCAGGACTTGCAGGACGAGATATTATTTATGACCAAAATTATAAACATAATTTGGCGATACGTCATGCACTTGAAAATATCGTTATTAATTTCAAAGGAGATAAAAATACCGATGATTGGAAAAATTTCATGGAATATACCAAAAATGTGTGGTTTTCAAATGGAATCCATCATCATTATTCGAATGCTAAATTCAATCCTAAATTTTCAGAAAAATATTTCAATGAGCTACTAACTGCCGTAAAAGGAAATTTGAATGATGATGCTAAAAAAGCAATGTTTGACCCAAAAATAGATGCTAAAAAAGTAAGCTTGGATGGAACAAAAGATTTAATCCAAACCTCAGCGGTCAATCTATATGGTGACAATGTTACTCAAAAAGATGTTGAAAATTTTTATGCAAAAAAAATCAAAAAAGGCGACCCTAAGCCAATCTCCTATGGATTGAATTCTAAATTAGTTAAAGATAAAAATGGCAAATTGGTAGAACAAGTCTATCGAGTAGGTGGTAAATATGGTCTTGCGTTAGAAAAAGTAGTGGGTTGGTTGGAAAAGGCAGCTACAGTTGCCGAATCTCCAGACCAAGCTAAGGCACTTGGGCTTTTGATTAAATATTATAAAACGGGCGACTTGAAAGTTTGGGATGATTATAATATCCTTTGGGCAAGTACGACAAAAGGAGATATTGATTATATCCATGGTTTTGTGGAAGTGTATAATGACCCAATGGGATATCGTGGTTCGTATGAAAGTATCATTCAAATCAATGATTTTGAAGCATCTGATAGAATGAAAACTTTAAGTCAAAATGCACAATGGTTTGAAGACAATTCAACTATTTTACCAGAACATAAAAAGAAAAATGTAGGGGGGGTTTCCTACAAAGTGGTAAATGTGGCGGGAGAATCAGGCGATGCATCTCCATCTACACCAATCGGGGTAAATCTCCCGAACGCCAATTGGATTCGAGCCACCCATGGTTCAAAATCTGTGAGTTTAGGAAATATCATTCATGCTTATGATAAAGCATCTGGAGAAGGCTCTTTGAAGGAATTTGCTAATGATAAAGAAGAAATTGCCAATGCAGAAAAATATGGTGATGTGACCGATAAAATGGGAACCGCCTTACACGAAGTGATTGGTCATGCATCAGGAAAAATCAACGATGGCATTGGTACTCCAAAAGAAACATTGAAAAACTATGCATCTACACTTGAAGAAGCAAGAGCCGATATCGTAGCACTATATTTTATAATGGATCCTAAATTGGTTGAACTAGGACTAATTCCCAATACAGAAGCTGGAAAAGCAGAATACGATGGCTATATCCGAAATGGTATGATGCTTCAATTAAAAAGACTAAAGCCTGGGGATATCATTGAAGAAGCCCACATGCGTAACCGTCAATTGATTTCTGCATGGGCGTATGAAAAAGGTAAAAAAGACAATGTCATTGAAAAAATCACTAGAGATGGAAAAACCTATTTCAATATCAATGATTATGGAAAATTGAGAGGTATTTTTGGTGATTTATTAAGAATTTTGCAAAAGATAAAATCAGAAGGTGATTTTGAAGCAGGGAAAGCACTGGTAGAAAAATATGGTGTTCAAGTAGATCCCGTTTTACACAAAGAAGTTTTGGAGCGTGTCAAAAAGCTGAATACACCACCTTATGGGGGATTTATCAATCCGAAATTAGTACCTGTGGTAAAAGATGGGAAAATCGTGGATGTGAAAGTGGAATATCCTGATGATTTTACAAAGCAGATGTTGGAGTATGCTAAAGAATATTCAACTTTGCCTGATTATAATTAAAAACTTAAAACTTGGTTTTTAATTGAATGAATAAAAAATGCCTTTCTCATTGATATTTGAGAAAGGCATTTTGTTTTTAACGTTATTTTTTCAAATTAATTTCTAGTTGTTTGGATGGGTAAGCATATTTCAGCTGGACATTCATCTACACAACTTACGTTTGTAGAATATGCATCTACATTTGTATTCGTAATCTTATTATCATTGACATACGTTGCGGTAACATCTATATTCACTACGCCATCACTTGTTATATTTGTCAAAGTAAACGTCTCCGTCCCTGTTTGAC
>CAMZLN010000107.1 GCA_947311465.1 uncultured Saprospiraceae bacterium | reverse complement strand
GAGTGATTGTTGCCGAAATTAAAGAAAAAAATCAGGCTCGAAAAGAATATAATGAAGCGAAAGCTCAAGGAAAAAGAGCTTCTTTATTGCAACAGGAACGTCCCAATGTCTTTCAAATGGAAGTCGCTAATATCTTGCCTGGGAATCGAATTGAAGTGTCGTTGAAATATACTGAGCTATTGGTGCCTACAGAATCTGTCTATGAATTCGTATATCCAACCGTTGTGGGACCTCGTTATTCAGATACCAATCGACCACAAGATAATTTTGTATCTACTCCTTATGTTAATGGATCTAGTCCCTATGATTTTGACATTAAATTGAATCTAAATGCAGGTATGCCTATTCAAAATGTGACGAGTTCTACCCATTTGATTGATGTGGATTATCCAAGTTTGGATAATGCGAAAATTAGTTTGAATATAAAAGAAACCAATGGCGGAAACAAGGATTTTGTACTGCAATATCAGTTGGCTGGAAAGAAAATCGCTTCGGGATTGATGTTGTATGAAGGTGAAAAAGAGAATTTCTTTACTATGGTGATGCAGCCACCTAAGATTGTAAGTATTGGGAATGTGCCTTCTCGTGAATATATTTTTATTGTAGATGTTTCTGGAAGTATGACGGGGTATCCGCTTGATGTTTCTAAAAAATTATTGAGAAATTTAATTTCTAATCTTCGTCCAACTGATATGTTTAATGTGATGCTTTTTGCTGGCTCTGCTATGGTTTTATCAGAAGAATCTTTACACGCAACTCCTGAAAATATCCAGGAAGCTTTGGCGGCAATCGATAAAAGAAGAGCAGGGGGCGGCACAAGATTGTTTCCCGCTATGAAAAAGGCGATTGAATTGCCAAGATGTGAACTGGATGTATCTAGATCAATGATTGTAATTACTGATGGATATATTTCTGTAGAAAAAGAAGTATTTGATTTGATTGAGAATAATATGGACAAGGCGAATTTGTTCGCTTTTGGAATTGGTTCTAGTGTCAATCGTTTGCTTATAGAAGGAATGGCTCACGTTGGACAAGGTTTGCCTTTTATCGTCTTAAATAAAAATGATGCTGATGCTACGGCAGAAAGATTTAGAAAATATATCGCATCTCCTGTTTTGACACAAATTAAATTGAATTTTGGTGATTTTGATGTGTATGATGTTGTTCCTAAAACAATTCCTGATGTGTTGGCTCAGCGACCTATTATTGTGTATGGAAAATGGAAAGGAGAACCTAAAGGGAAGATTAAATTATCAGGTTATACTGGGGGTGGATCCTATGAAGCTAATTTTAAAATTGCAGACTATTGTCCAAAAGATAATAATCATGCTTTGAAATATCTTTGGGCTCGTCAAAAGATTAAGCAATTGGGGGATTATAAAAAATTATTTAGAACAAGTAATGCTGCATTGAATATTACCGCTCTTGGATTACAATACAATTTATTGACAGATTATACTTCTTTTTTGGCAGTAGATTATGAAGAAGTGGTGAAAAGCGACAATACGATTGAAACTAAAAAGACAGTTCGTGTGAAGCAACCTTTACCGATTCCTGAAAATGTAAGTGAATATGCAGTTGGCTTTGATATGGCAATTGAAGGTGTTTCTCGCCATTCAAAAAGAAAGCAAAAAAATGAATTTAAAATTATTGTGAAGGATACTTTATCGAAAGCTACGAAGCAATCTATCGAAAAACAATTGGAGGAAATGATTCATCACTTGAAGCAATGTGTAGGTGAAAAGGATGTTCATAAAGTCAATATGAAAATGGTGATTTCTGAAATGGGTGAGATTATTTCCGTAACATTTGTTTGCCCTACGCTAGATAAAAAGCAAATTGAATGTATGAAAGATGCACTAATAGGAAATATCTTTTATGATGTGGTTATGCCGAAATCGAAGACGATTGAGATTGGATTTGTTGTAAAATAATTATAAATCAACTATACTTTCCAAAAGTTTTAAACTTGTGGAAAGTATAGTTTTAAAATTTTAAAAATGAAAAATATATCAATTTTAATTCTAATATCTCTTTTCTTTAGTTGTGAAAAGGATGAAAAAATATTTGTTGATTTAGATTATTCCATGGAAGATTTTTATAAGAAGACAAACTATCCAAATAATTTCTAACTTCAGATAAACTTCGGCAAGTAGTCACCAAAACATCATTTTGAGATACTACATTTGTTCGGTAATAAGCTTCTGCCAAACGGTAATATTGATTGGATTCCCCCTTGTCTTCACCTAAGATAAAAGTAATATTATTCCTTTTTTGAATTGGTTTTTCAGTAATACAGGGTTCTAAATCTTGTGGTACATAGCAATGAATGGACGGGATTGGGTGTTCCGATTTTTGAAAATGAACAACGAACGACGGTATCTAATCTTTCTTTTGTAATTGAAACCAATCGTTTTGTACCGCTTGAAGATAATATTTTGGATGGAAATTCTGAAATAAAAATATTTGCCTGTGGTCTTGGTAAAAATAAAAAATTGGTGAATCTCATTAAAAGAGCATTTTGTGGTGAAGCTAATGTGAAAATAAGTGCATCGGACTATTTTATTATGTATGAACAAACAAATGGTATATCAAAAAGATATGAAGCTAATGCTTATTATGCTTTTTTTAAAACGGGATATCGTCCTGCTGATTATAAACTCAAAAAGCAATATGAAAAGCAATATCCTAATGTGAAAATTGATTGGATGGATGCCCTTTCTAAAAAACAACCTAGTTTTAAAGGAGATGCTTATAACTATTATTTCAATATCCCTGTAAAATGGGTGGTCACCTTTGCATCGGAAAATGATAGACCTATTTTGAAAACAGAAAGTGATAAAACTGATTGGTTATTGGAGCAAACGGATTTGATGAAAATAATTAACAAGTCAAATATCCCACTGGATAAGTTTAGATGGCAATTCAAATTTAAAGACTATACTTTTGATGATGGGGTTACAGAACCTGCTATCGTTGTGCTTGGAAAATCTTCTGTGATGTGTGTTTTGAAGGCGAAGTGAGAATTGGAAATTAGGAATTGAGAATTGAGAATTAGGAATGTGGAATTAGGAATGAAAAACATGTCTTGAATTATTTCTACGTTTTTAAGTAAAACTATTTGTGAAAATTAAAATAAAGAAAAATGAAAAATATAATAATTATAGCCATCTCACTTCTTGTGAATATTAATTTTGTTCATGCGGATATGGGTACTTCTAATATTGTTGAAATCGAATTTAATGGCAGTACTTTTTATACAAGTATTTTTGAATTTTATTATCTTGAAAAAGATACATTCCCAAATGCTGCATATATTCAATTAGAAAGTAATTTTAGACTTGACTCTATTGTATTGTTTAAAAAATACACAAAAATTGATCTTTCTAAATTGGATGAAGATCCTCTACATATTTTGGATGATTTTATTAAAATACCTAAAAAAGATTTTGTAGGCAATTATAAAATTAAAAAAGTGACCATTGGTAATTCCGCAGGAATTATTTATTCATCGGACATAAACGCATCTGATAATGACTGGATTCAAGACTATGAAATCGAGCATATCTTTTCTATATCTGACCATGAAACCTGTGATATGGCTTTTTTTACAATAAAGAATAATCTTGATGCTCAAGAGAAAGAAGCATTAAGAAAAAAACTCCAAAAACTGATTATGAAAAATAGAGATGAATATGAAAATTTTTTAAGGGAATTATACTTGCAAAATATATTAATGATTGGATTCTGTTCTTGTTGACGATTTTTAAAAAAAAAACACACTTTTAAGAGTATTTTAAATGCAAAAAACGCTTAAAATGAAAAAAAATCTATTTTAAGTTGATTTGTATCTGCTTATTTAGTTGTTTTATGGAAAATAAGAAGGTGTCACCATGTCTAATGGCAAAAATTCAGACCTTAGATCAAAAAATAAACAATAATTAATGTCCAATTCTAAAATACTTTTTTTCTTAATTGCCTTCATCTGCGGAAATACGATTTCTCAAGCACAGCAATACAACTTTATCAAATACACTATCCAAGAAGGACTCCCGCAATCTCAAGTATTCGCAGGAATCCAAGACAGCAAGGGATACATTTGGTTTGGTACACAAGGCGGTGGAGTCAGTAGATTTGATGGTATAGAATTTGAAAATTTCTCTACAAAAGTAGGTTTGCCATCCAATTATGTCAATGAGATTTATGAAGATAACAAAGGATTGATTTGGATTGGAACAAGCAAAGGGTTATGCTATTTTAATGGAAAACATATACAAGAAATATCATTCGAAAAACAGAAAATAGAAGGAATCGGTGCTTTGTTGCAAGTGACGGATAGCACGCTCTGGATAGGTTCAAAAAATGGAATTTATGAATATTCTTATCCGAAAAAGGTAATTCGTAAATTGAAAATTCATCCTAAACTTGATGTCTTTGGAATCAATGACTTTTATTGGTCTAAAAATGGAATTTGGGTGGCATCTAATGGGGGTGCTTGGTTGATCAACGAAAAAGTGAAACGATTTATAGTGAAAGATGGACTGTTGGGAAACGTCATTCAAAGTTTTTCAAAATCACAAAATGGAAATTTATGGATCACTTCTTTTGATGGGGGAATCAATGTCTTTGATGAATCAAAAATGAAATTTGTAGATTTGAAATCAAATCCTAAAACTAAAAAAGCACTTTGTTTGTATCCCAATTCTGATGGGAATATGTGGGTCGGAACGAGAAATAATGGGGTCATGATTTACAATCCTTTGGACTCAACTTGGACTCAAATTAGTGAAAAACAGGGACTCCCACACAATCATGTCCGGGCTATTTTTAAAGATAATTGGGACAATATTTGGATTTGTACATCAGGTGGTGGTGTAGCGAAGTATATGGGGCAATTTTTTGTCCATTACAATGTTTCCAATGGTCTGCAAGGTAAATATATTTATGCTTTGGCAAATGATACTTCGGGACATATCTTGATCTCGGCATCTAATAACGGATTGTCGAGTTTTGATGGATATGGGTTTCAAAAATTTAGAAGGGATAGCCAGTATGTGGATGTGAAATGCAAAACTATTTTGTCCACAGAAAATGGAAATGTTTGGCTTGGAACTGAAGGGAAAGGCATTGTCAAAATAGATAGTACTGGATACCGAATATTTTCAGAAGAAAGGGGCTTTTCAAGCAATTGGATTCGTAGTTTAATAGAAGATGACGAAGGTAATATTTGGGCAGCAACTCATACCAAGGGTATTGTCAAAATTGATGAATTATTCACGAAAAAAATAGTCGATTCTATTGAAATTGATTCCATTTATTATGAATTTCAAACTTTTTCAACTCAAAATGGATTGCCCGATCAATATGTTGCTTGTTTGAAGAAATCCAATGATGGGAAAATATGGTTTGCTACTCGAATGGGGCGATTGGGTTATTTTGAGAATGGAGAATTGAAAAGGGTTTATGATTACAAAAATGGTTTGCCCGATTTGGCAATTCGTACTATTCAGTTTGATGAAAATAATTATATTTGGATCGGTGTTGGTGGTGGTCATGGGGTTTATTTTGCATCCTTAGATGACGATGATTTAAAATTTAAACCTTTGGAATCTGAGCAATCATTGTATTCCGATAATATTTATTTATTGCAATTTGATCCGAATGGAAATTTATGGGCAGGTAGTGAAATTGGAGTGGATAAAATTTCTTTCAATGATGCTGGTGTAGTGGTCAGTATCCAGCACTTTGGACGAAATGAAGGCTTTCTGGGTATCGAAACTTGTCAAAATTCAAGTATCGTCGATAAAGAAGGTAATTTATGGTTTGGAACAATGAATGGATTGACCAAACATATTCCTACACAAACATTAAATACTGTTTCAAAACCAAAAATTCATTTCAATGAAATTGCCCTTTTTTATAAACCATTGTCTGAAACCAATTATAAGGATTTTGCCTTGTCGAAGGGCGGAATTAAAAATGGATTGAAACTCCCATATCATCAAAATCATCTCAACTTTGAATTCAAAGCTATTAATCAAAGTACACCAAAAAATATAAAATATCGATGGCGTTTGCAGGGAGCAGAAAAAAAATGGTCTCCGTTTTCAAAAAAAGAGTCTGTTGATTATTCCAATATAGCTCCTGGTAAATATCATTTTGAAGTGCAGGCTCGTTCAGCGGAATCTAATCTCAGCGATATAATTTATGCTGATTTTGAAATCAAAAAACCTTTTTGGCAGTTGTTGTGGGTACAATTTTTGGCTGGTTTGCTCATCCTATTGTTATTGGCTACCATCTTTTATCGTTGGAAAAAGAAATTGGAAATAAAGGAAGCTGAAAAACGAGAAAAATTGCAAGTCGAAAATCATGTGCTTCAATTGGAGCAAAAAGCTTTACAACTTCAAATCAATCCCCATTTTATTTTTAATGCTTTAAATAGTATTCAATCCCTTGTGGCGACCAAAGATTTTAAAACAGCTCGTACTCAAATTAATAATTTCGCTACCTTGATGCGTGGGATACTTTCTAATTCTAAAAAACAAAAAATTAGTCTTTCTGAAGAAATAATCGTTTTGGAAAAATATCTAAAAATGGAGCAATTTTGTCAACGTGTACCTTTTCAATTTAATATCACTTGCCTTGATTTTGATCCTGATGAAGTGGAAATTCCTCCGATGATTTTACAACCTTTTGTAGAAAATTCAGTCATCCATGGAATCGCTCATTTGCAAAAGAAAGGGAAAATAGATATAAACTTTTCTATCACCTACGGATTATTAACTTGCGAGATAATCGATAATGGGGTGGGGCGAAAACGAGCTGAAGAACTCCGACAATCTCGAAAGCCGGGACACCAATCTATCGCAATGGATGTAACACGCCAAAGGCTGAATGCTTTGAAAGGAAATTTGAATTTTGTACCTTTGGATACTGATGATGTTTTAAATG
>CAMZLN010000106.1 GCA_947311465.1 uncultured Saprospiraceae bacterium | reverse complement strand
CAATCAATAATTAACAACGAATCCTACTTTCCAAATATCACTAGCATTCATTCATTCATTCATTCATTCATTCAATAATTCAATAATTCAATAATTCAATAATTAAAAAAGGTAAATGAAAATATTCTGCATAGGAAGAAATTACATCGATCATGCGAAGGAATTAAAAAATCCAGTTCCAAAACAGCCCTTGATATTTATGAAGCCCCCTTCTGCCCTATTGGTTAATCACAAACCATTGTATTATCCAAAATTTACAGAAGATTTACATTATGAAGCAGAAATTGTATTGAAGATTTCAAAAAACGGAAGACATGTTCAACCAGAATTTGCCCATAAATATTATAATCAAATCGCTTTTGGAATAGATTTCACTGCTAGAGATTTACAAAGTAAATTGAAAGCGAAAGGACATCCATGGGAAATAGCAAAAGGCTTTGATGGATCAGCAGGATTGAGTCAATTTATAAATATCAAAGATTTAAAAAATAAAGAAAATATTGAGTTTCATTTAGCCAATAATGGAAAGACCATCCAAAAAGGAGAAACAAAAGATTTAATCTTTGATTTTGACTATTTGATCACCTATATTTCACAATTTTTTAAGTTACAACAAGGTGACATTATTTACACAGGAACTCCAGCAGGAGTAGGTCCTGTAAAAATTGGCGACATCTTAGAAGGATTTATTGAAGAAAAACACATGCTTACTTGTGAAATTCGCTAAAGAAATTTTACATTTGCATATTCATACTATCAAAATAAATATACCAGTCAAAATTTGACCAGGTTTTAAAAAAAAACATACAAAATGCCATATTTATTTACATCAGAGTCCGTTTCAGAAGGGCACCCAGATAAAGTTGCTGATCAAATTTCAGATGCTTTAGTAGATCATTTCTTAGCATTTGATCCAACATCCAAAGTTGCTTGCGAAACACTAGTAACTACGGGGCAAGTAGTACTAGCAGGTGAAGTGAAATCCAAAACTTATTTAGACGTACAACAAATCGCTAGAGACGTAATTAGAAAAATTGGATACACCAAGTCAGAATATATGTTTGAAGCAAACTCTTGTGGAGTTTTTTCATCTATTCATGAGCAATCTCCTGATATCAATCAAGGAGTTGAGCGTACCAATCCAGAAGAACAAGGAGCGGGTGATCAAGGCATGATGTTTGGTTACGCTACTGCTGAAACAGAGAATTATATGCCTTTGGCACTTGATTTATCTCATAAAATTTTGCAAGAATTGGCAGCCATTCGTAAGGCAGGAAAGGAAATGACTTACTTGAGACCAGATTCTAAATCTCAAGTAACGATTGAGTATGCAGATAATAATACCCCCATTAGAATTGATAGTATCGTCGTTTCAACCCAACATGATGACTTTGATGAAGATAAAAAGATGTTAGCAAAAATTAAGTCTGATGTCATTAATATAGTAATTCCAAGAGTAAAAGCTCAATGTTTAGGAAAGACCCAAGCTCTTTTTGATGATAAAATTACTTATCATGTAAATCCAACTGGAAAATTCGTTATCGGTGGTCCACACGGAGATACGGGACTGACTGGGCGAAAGATTATCGTGGATACGTATGGAGGCAAAGGTGCACATGGAGGTGGTGCGTTCTCAGGAAAAGATCCATCAAAAGTAGATAGATCTGCGGCTTATGCAACTCGTCATATTGCAAAAAACTTAGTAGCTGCAGGTGTAGCTAATGAAGTTTTAGTTCAAGTTTCATACGCAATTGGTGTAGCAGAACCAACCAATATTTATGTCAATACTTATGGAAGTAGCAATGTAAATTTGACAGATGGTGAAATCGCAGATAAAGTGATGCAATTATTTGATATGCGTCCTTATGCAATTGAGCAAAGATTGAAGCTACGTACACCTATATATTCGGAGTCGGCAGCTTATGGTCACATGGGAAGAACTCCAGAGGTAAAAACTGTTACTTTCAAAAATGGATCAGGCGAAGAAGTAAGTATGCAAGTTGAAACCTTTACTTGGGAGAAATTGGATATGGTAGATCAGATTAAAAATGCTTTTCAAGTTGCTTATCAAACTTCATAGGTGTTATAAGCCATTGACTAAAAAAAATCTTAAGCCTTGCTTACTTCACTGTTTGCAAGGCTTTTTTGTATTTATTTTTTATTGTTATTGACTTTGTGGGTTTGACGAAATAAATTTCATCAGACTTGCTTTGCTGATATTTTTTCGAATACTTTTTGTAAGTCTAATGAAATTCATTTCGTTGTAGGTCCAATGAAATTCATTTCGTTGTAAGTCCAATGAAATTCATTTCGTTGTAGGTCTAGTAAACTCATTTCTGCACAACCAAATAGCGAAACTTGGCAGTATTTTATTAGTGTGTCTGTGATTGAAATATTTTTTGCCACGAATGCACGGATGCTTTTCAGATGGTATTGACGAAATGAATTTCATCAGACCATAGGACAAATGAAATTTATTTCATTTCGACCAAACAGCGTAGCGTAGTTTGT
>CAMZLN010000105.1 GCA_947311465.1 uncultured Saprospiraceae bacterium | reverse complement strand
TTTATCCAATCGAAATATTTTCCGCAATTAATGAATATAAAACAGATGTTTATTTTGCTAATGGTATTTTGACTTCTCCTCGTTCAGCAATATATAATGCTAATGAAGTACTAAAACCTGAAATAATATCCCTTTATTCATCTTTAGAGGATTACAATAAACACATTGGAGAAGTAGGTTATTCATATAATGCGACTACAGAGTCTACTCTAGGCGATGGTCTTGAGTCTATGCTACAAAAATTTGATTGGGATGGACTTTTGGATTACTTCTCTCCCTCACATTTGACAGATGTAAAAAGACATGTTGAGAAGTATAAGAATCGTATTTTAGCAGGACATAGGGTACTTGTAGTTGCACACTCACAAGGGAATCTTTTTGCTCTTGATACTTATGAAAAGTTAGGAAAAGAGAGTAAAAACGGGTGGATGCAAAAATATTTTGAAGCAGTGAGTATTGCGTCACCGATGAAACAATATATAAAGACGGGTACCAAAAGGATAGACTGGGATAATGATCTTGTTCCACGTTTAGGGACAACAGACTTACAGAAAAAATCTTGGATGATTACTAATGATATTAGAAAGGTGTCGTGGGTTTTACAGGATAGTTTATATAGTGATTTGCCTTATGGAAAGCCCGATAACTATATCTATAAAAAGAATCTTGGAGATATACATATAGGAGAAACATATAAATATAAATCTGAAGAAAATGGAATAGATATAGGAGCAATATCAATTGTTTTTCCACCTGCTTTGTATCCTATAACTTTTCCAGGACTTAGAATTTTAGAAAACTTAGATAGTAATGTACATGCATTTACATTTTATATGGGTAGACCATTGGCAGAAGATATAACTTTACCCAATGGAGAAACAAGAAGAAGAGAATTTAAAGATCCCTTTCACCCAAAAAATACTTTGCAAACTAATAAAGCAAAAAAAATAATCATGAAAGCCATCAAAGCAAAATTAGATGTATTGAAAGAAGTCTCTTCTCAATGGGATACAAAAAAACGTTTAGGGTGTACATGTAAAGAGAAACGTATACACATATCTCATCATCATGACGATAGTTTAGACTATTTAATTTATGGTAGCTATATTGATTATGCTGTGGATGATAGACCTAATCATCCTTTTGAGTTCAGTAGTGATGGAAAAATATATCATGTGGTAAATAAAGATGATATCTTTCTTTCAGGTTTTTATGTCCGAGCCCCACAAGGTGGTACTTCTATGCTAACTAGAGATGAAACTACCTGTCGCACATTAACAGGAAAAAATGGTCTAATTGAAACCATTACGGGTCCAAAAGATGGAGCTAAAGAATGTACCGACACTCCTCCAGACGAAAACAAAACCTGTGAAGAAACGGCACAGGAACTTAGAGACACAGTAAGTCAAGAAGCAGGAGATGCCTATGCTGATGCAAATGGTTGTGGTAAGAGTGGTGGCTGTTGGACTGGTGTAGGTAGCACAGGAAGTGTTGTACCAGGGTTAACACCTTGTGATAATAATGATACGTGTACCAATGGCGTACTCCCAAGTGGAGCACCTTGTAAAAGCTGTATAGATGGCATAGATTCGTTTGGTAACAGTTGTGATGACAATAAAACGTGTGTAAACGGACATCTGCCAGATGGCTCAGAATGTAAAAGCTGTGAAAATGGCATAGACTCATTTGGGGAACCCTGTGATGATAATAAAACCTGTATCAGAGGTAAGTACCCAGATGGTAGTTCTTGTTCGAGTTGTTTTGATGGCATTAACTCTTTTGGAGAATCATGCGATGACAACAATACCTGTGAAAACGGCATAGATAAAGAAGGAAATCCTTGTGAAAGTTGTAATGACGGTATAGACTCATTTGGAGAACCCTGTGATACCAATGACACCTTGACCTGTAAATACATGGAGAGTAACGCTACCTTGCCTGGCGGACTTTTTACCGCAGCGTTAGGATGGGGTGAGCATCGTGTAAACATAGGTCTAAGTAATGGACTCATGTCTCATAAAATACAAGGGTGTGGCTATGTGGCATTAAGTTCTGGTGATTTGAAAATTGAAGATGTGCGACCTGGAACCTATGGCATTGATGCATCGCCATCAGGACAAGATAAACTAGATGAAAATGTAACTGATGGCGTGTACTTTGAAGCCATGGCAGTAGGCATACCGAAGAGTTATGTGTTTGACATAAAACGCAGGTCAGACTATTCAAAAATAGGGAATATCGCAGACATCATCATCTCGCAGCCAAGACCTGAGGAGCCTGTACAGGTAGAGGTTTTACCTACACTCCCCTCTTCAGGAGGAGGATATGTAGGTAACGGTGGAGGCAGCGGTGGGTATCCTACGCGGTTTATTACTGTAGGTGGTAATAATGCTGGAGGAAGTAGTACAAGCATTCCTGTGATACAAGAAGACCCTCCTCTTTGTGAAACGTATGACTGTGCATGTGTTCCTTGTACTTACAGTATAGTCCTCAAGCTAAATCAGCAACTCTTTGGCCCTATATCGGGGGCTTCAGTCAAGCTCTATAAGGCGACTCAAGAAGATGACCCTAACCGAGAGATACTCTACGAAGGAGAATCAAGTATCAGTAATGAGATAGATAGAGCAGGGATTATTAATTTACCTGTGCCGCATCCAAGCCAAAGCATACTCAACACAGAAGAACAAAATCTCATGGATGCTATAGAAGGTTACGAAGGTGACTTCATACTAGAGATGAGTGGTGGGGTAGATATAGACAGTGACGATAACTTTGTGGTAGACAGTAGCTTTACGCAAGTAAACGGGAAAGCCCATCTTATACTCACTAAAGAGAGACTCTTGCAAAATGACTATAGGGTCAACATCCTCACAGAGATAGCCTATCAACTCTCTAAAGACTTACTAGGAGAGAACTACGACAAAGCAAGACTACAAGAAAGGTTAGATGACATCGCCAAACGTGTACTTATAGAGAAGCTCTACCCTGATGCTACACAACCCTTAGGAAGAGATGACCTCTTTTACTGGGTGCCTATGGCTCATAAAAACTGGCTTGTCAAACCTTATGACACAACCTTAGCTCCCATAGTCAACAAAGTCTACGCTGGAGAGAGCATTTACGATGAGGCGTATAACTATGTCTACAACCCTCTGCCACAAGTACTAGCAACCGTACCTGTGCTAAAAAGCCACTGGTTTAAAGTAGATGAAAACGCAACAGCTGGCACAGAAGTAGGCTCTGTAAAACTTACTTCTGAGGGCAACAGCTCTGTGACAGGCTACACACTAAGTGGCAGTGGTAGCGAACTGTTCCGCATAGAGAGTGACGGAAAAGTATACCTAGAAGACAACGCCTCGCTGGACTATGAAAAGGTAAAAATCTACCAGATGCAACTTCGTGCAACAAATGACGCAGGAGAAAGCAAGCCAGTGACGCTTTACATCACCATAAACAACATACTAGACGTACCTGAAGACAGAAGCTTTTCTGGTGGGGTTGTGGCTGAAGATGCTGTAGAGGGAGATGTGGTAGGTGTTTTGAGCTTTGCCTCAGGTGCTACTGCCATAGAACGCATAGAGCTAGGTGGCACAGATGCTTCTAGTTTCACAGTGGATATCAACGGTACCATAAGAGTGAGTGCTACAGCAAACTTTGACTACGAGACTAGAAACGGAGCCAACATTACCCTGCAAGCCTTTAATAGCTTGGGTGGGAGTAGAGTAGTGCCTATACGCATCGCTATAAGCGACGCAGTAGATGTACCTATAGTAAAAATGCTAGACGTACACTTAGATGAAAATGCAAGCATAGGTACAGTAGTGGGTAGAGTAAATATACTCACAAATGATCCACTGACATCGGTTACGCTACTAGGCTCTGGAGCAGAGAAGTTTAGCATAGACAACAACGGCACTGTACGTGTGGCAGGAGCTTTAGACTACGAGACAAGAGCCAACTACGTACTGCAAGTAGAAGCGGTAAACATCCAAGGTACAGGAAGACTAGGTACTTTGGTCATACGCCTGAACAACATTGCAGACGTAGCACAACTCAACCGTACTGTACTGCATGTCTTAGAAAACAGCCCAGTTGGTACAAGTGTGGGTCACATCAGTGTGGGCAATGTGGGAGCATCAGCCATCACAAGCTACACCCTTACAGGCACAGGAAGTCAGTACTTTAACATAGACAACACAGGAGCCATCACCCTGGCAGATGCAAACCTTAGTCACAGTACACAAGAGTACTTTAACCTCTATGCTACAGCTAACAATGCAGAAGGAGAAAGCCTTAGAGCTAGAGTGGTCATCTACATCGATACACAAAGACCAATCTTGGGCATACTGGACACATGGGTCTATGAAAACAGCCCTGTAGGTACACTCATAGGTACTGTACCAGTGGCGAGTGCAGGCACAGGCATATCTGGTTTTAGACTCTCTGGCATAGGGAGTGAAAACTTTAGCATCGATGCCAATGGTACGGTACGTGTGGCAGGAGCTTTAGACTACGAGACTACCTCAGGCTACACCTTACAAGTTTTTGCAAACAACGCTGCAGGAGAAAGTGACAGCCAAAGTCTTTACCTTAGGGTAGTTGACAGGTCAGATACCATCAAACTACAAGGCTTCTCTACCACAGTATATGAAGATGCAAGTAAAGGTAGCACCGTTGGGTTTGTAGGGGTACTGGCTACTGGTGGAAAAACCATAGACCACTACCAACTCACAGGAGAAAACGCAGCAGACTTTAACCTCACTAGTACAGGTACGCTACGCATAAGCAACACCGCTACACTCAACCGTAACACAAAACCTAAGTACCACCTAGGCGTGGTAGCAGTAGATAGCGATGGCGTAGAGAGTACAGCGGTGTTTGTAGACATCACAGTAGCAGACAGTATCAACATACCACCTGTACTTCAAGCACTTAGCATTACAGTAGCAGAAGACCGTACAGTAGGAAGTACACTTGCTCTAGCAAACATCGTGAGTAAAACTGCTGTGGTAGAACAAACATGGCTTGTGGGTGTAGGCAATGAAGCCTTTGAACTCAAAAAAGACGGAAGCCTAGTGCTGAAACAAGTACTAGACTATGAAACAAAAACCTCTTACTCTTTAGGTATGTACGCACGTAATGCATTGGGAAGTTCTGAAGTAGCAAGCCTAAACATAGACGTAAGTAACGTCATAGATGATGAACCCGTACTCACCCCTACAGACCTTAACGTGCCAGAAAACACAGCATTAGGTACAGTAGTAGGCACTGTAGAAGTGCAAAGCATAGGAAGTTCTGAGATAAGGGAGATGAACCTCACTGGCACAGGGAGCGAAAACTTTAGCATAGATGCCAATGGTACACTACGTGTGGCAGGAGCCTTGGACTATGAGAGTGTACAAAGCTATAGCCTGCATGTGGTGGCTAGTAACGCTAAAGCAAGCAGTGCTTCAGTGGCACTAAACATTTCAGTGACAAACGTAGCAGAAAACCCACCAACCCTCAAACCCCTCACCCTAAACATAGAAGAAAACGCCACCATAGGCACAGTGTTAGGTAAGGTGCAAGAAGATGTAGGTGGAGACAGCCCTATAGTCTCTTATACACTAGATGACAACAGCACCTTTAGCATAG
>CAMZLN010000104.1 GCA_947311465.1 uncultured Saprospiraceae bacterium | reverse complement strand
TCTTAATTTATTTCATTGTAGTATAGAAAGTTAACGAAATAAAAATCGTCTAATAAATAAACTCTATTAGACGATTTTTTTTTAAAAGCTAGATTTCTATTTTATTTCAACTTCTCTAGTTACTGTTCCAATAAAGGATTGCATTTCAACTGTATATTTTCCTGGACCAAATTCAGAGAAATCAATCTCAAAAATTGTATTTACAGGTAAATCTAAAACATCTTCTTTAAGAATAACTTTTTTATCGTTTGACTTGACGATAATCGTACTTAAATTGACATCAATCGTTTCAAAATCAATATACAATAATTCATTTTCTTCATCCGTATAAAGAGACCACGTTGCATCCAAAATTTCAGAGTTTGAAATACTTGCAAGTAAATCATCATCGAATGAAACTGCTGCTGTTTGAGCGAAAGAAGAAGTTGTACTAAGGAGGAAAACAACTAAGGTGAAAGTGAACATTTTTCCCAACATAATTCTGTGTTTAAGCTTTGGTGATATAATTTAATATTGTGAAGTTAAGAAACTTCCAACATATTTTATAATCTAACCCCAAGCTCAAATTAAGAATTTAATCCTTAATAATATACAAAATAGCAAATATTGTACTGGTATTTTATTTAACTTTAAAACTATTGCCCTGATTCGTAAAGGACGTCAAAATTTGCAAATGTTTTACAAATATTAAAAAAAGTTAAAAATACCTGAATTTAATTAGTTTTTACATTAAAAAAATTCGTTACTAAAATGGTTAAATCTTGTGATTCAAAAATTATAAAATGTGTGTAAGTTTAATAACAATCACAATTAGTGCAAGAATGCTGCCAAAATCAAGATTTGAACAAAAAAGAAACATATTGTTTTTCATCAAGCGTAAAGCGTCATCAACCAACGGATAGAACTTCTAAAATATTTTTATATACCTTATTATTTTGATTTAAAAAGTTTCGTTTTTTTATCCAAATCGCTTTTTCGATATCTTCTTCTGCTTGAGGTATTAATACTGTGTCAGAAGTATACATCAAGAACCAGTGAGAAAGCTTTAAAATTCTCTTTCCCGCTTTAGAAAAATAAGTATGGTAGGTATCAATTAATTTAGTCCCCAGCTCGATATGCTTAATTCCCGTTTCTTCTTGCACTTCCCTAATCGCTGCGGCTTCGATGGTTTCCTCTTTTTCAACTTTACCCTTCGGTAAATCCCAAAATCCCCTTCGATAGATCATTAATATCTCTTTATTTTCATTATAAACCAGTCCTCCTGCAGCAGGAAGTATAATATAAAAACTCATGAAATCATTCACCAACCCCTGATAATCATCACCATATAAAACCACGGCATCATATTCTCCTCCCTTTTCAAGCATATCGATATAATGAACAAGAAATTTCTTTCGTTTTCTATACTTACCATATAGGATTTTACGTCCTTCAAAAGCATCTGAAATATCTTGCTTATTTTTTACCAAAAATAATGGTGTTTCATTTATATAGATTTTGTACATTTGCGCAGTTTAAAAAATTATGAAAATAGAAAAATTGAATATAGCTTATCGTACGGCACAATTTTTACTGCAAATTAACGCAATAAAACTCAATCCACAAAACCCATTTACTTGGGCTTCGGGTATTCAATCCCCCATTTACTGTGATAATCGTACCATTCTCTCATTTCCTGAAATTAGGACTGAAATTATTACCCAAATGTCCAAACTGGCTCAGTCTTTTGGTGAATTTGATAGTATTTCAGGCGTAGCCACAGCGGGTATAGCACATGGAGCGCTTATTTCAGACCAACTCAATCTTCCTTTTTCCTACATTCGCAGTAAACCGAAAGGTCATGGAATGCAGAATTTGATAGAGGGAAGACTTCAAAAAGGGGATAAAGTTCTAGTGGTAGAAGATTTAATTTCTACGGGAGGAAGTAGTATCAAAGCGGTAGAAGCGGTGAGAAATGCAGGATGTGAAGTTGTAGGCGTAATTGCCATATTTTCTTATGAATTTGAACAAGCAAAAGCAAACTTTGAAGCCGCCCAATGTGCGTATAAAACACTATCTGGATATCAAACTTTAATCCATGTAGCAGAAAAAGAAAATTATATCTCTCCAAGTGAAGTAGAACAATTATTAAATTGGAGCGTAAACCCTAAAAAGTGGGGTGAAAAATTCGGTAAATAACAAAAATACATCAATGTCAATTATTACAAAGAAATCTGAAAAGTTTTTAGAAAAATATTTAAATAATGCTTCACCAACAGGATTTGAAGCTCCTGGACAGAAGATATGGTTGGACTATATCAAGCCCTTTATTGATGAATGGGAAATTGATAATTATGGAACTGTATATGGAATTATCAATCCGGGAATGGATTATAAAGTTGTAATTGAGGGGCATGCAGACGAAATTTCTTGGTTTGTTCATTATATTACGGATGATGGTTTTTTGCACGTAGTAAGAAATGGAGGTTCAGATCATCAAATTGCTCCTTCTAAAAGAGTAAATATTCATACCAAAAAAGGTTTTGTAAAAGGCATCTTTGGTTGGCCTGCTATACATACCCGTGGCGGCAAATCAAAAGACCCTGTTGCTTCGGTTGGGAATATATTTTTAGATGTTGGTGCGAAAGATAAGAAGGAAGTTGAAAAAATGGGTATTCATGTGGGTTGTGTAATCACCTACGAAGATGAAATGATCATTTTAAATAAAAAATATTATGTCGGACGAGCTTTGGATAACCGTTTAGGCGGATTTTGTATTGCCGAAGTGGCTCGTTTATTACATGAAAATAAAGTAAAATTACCATTTTCATTGTATATTGTCAATTCTGTACAGGAAGAAGTTGGTTTGCGTGGTGCGCAAATGGTGGCAGATACCATCAAACCTGATGTAGCGATTATTACGGATGTGACACATGATTCACATACACCCTTGGTTGATACGAAAAAAGAAGGTGATGTAAAATGTGGAAGTGGACCTTCAATTACCTATGCACCAGCGGTTCATCAAATATTACTTGATTTAATTATTGATGCTGCTGATGAGCAAAAAATTCCATTGCAAAGAGAGGCTGCGTCTAGGGCGACGGGTACAGATACGGATGCTTTTGCTTATTCAAACGGCGGTGTTCCATCTGCATTGATTTCAATTCCGTTGAGATATATGCACACTACGGTTGAAATGGCACATAAATCTGATGCAGAGCAAGTTATTCAATTGATTTATCATACTTTGTTGAAGATTGAGAATGGGCATAATTTTAAATATTTTTAATTGTGAAGGAGGTTAAGATGGGTTAGGCAGAGTTATCTAAGATATTCTTAGTTGACCACTTTGTTGTTGAATTCAACTCGTCTACATTCATTATTTCATCATATTTTGTTTATTTAAATTCGATTGGTTAATAGTATAGACATGCTATTTAAACGTTCTAAAAACTTATTAACATGGTGTAGTTAAATTTTATCATTTTGATGAAAAAAATAGCTAACTTTCTGATTTATAGTAATCTTTGGATTGCTTTGTGTGCAGTAGCAATGCTGTGGCAGACAGAATGGATTTTATTTCAGGATATTTTTTGGGATGCTCTTGCTAGATTTGTTTTCTTTTCTACCTTATTCCTTTATGCAATCCATCGGTTGACTGGCGTAAAAAAATTAGACTCTACCCTATTCAATCTCAGATTTCAAACGATTCGTGCATTTAATTCTCATATTCTGTTCTACGCTTTAATCAGTCTTGTAGGAACGATATATTACTTCTTTCAATTTAATTTTTCCTTTCAAATTAAACTATTTATTCCATCTATATTATCCTTGGGTTATGTGATTCCTTTCTTGAAGGGGAAAAAACGGCTTCGGGATTTGAATTATGTCAAAATAGGTTTGATTAGTGTCGTGTGGGCATGGGTAACGGTGGTCCTGCCTGTATTTTACTATCATTTAGATTTTACAACACCTATTATATATATGATTTTGGCGGAGGCTCTTTTTATTTTTGCGATTACACTTCCTTTTGATATTCGGGATTTAGACATTGATAAAAGTCAGAATGTAGCTACGATTCCATTGACTTATGGTCTTGAATTTACCAAAAAACTAGGATATATTAGTTTGATTCTTTTAGGTGGGTTATACTTTCTACTCTTTCGAGTGGGGCTTTTTCAACTCAATCAGTTTCTAGGTATGATTTTATTTATTGGATTTATCGCATATTTGATACAGGCTAGCCATAAGAATCGTCATGATTATTTCTTTTCTTTTTTGGTGGATGGGACGATGATTTTAGGGTTTTGGGTGGTTTATTTGTTGTAGGGGTAAACTCATCAATAAACCCATTCATCCAAATACCGTAAAAATATCTTCGCTAGATTTTCAGCATCAGCGATGG
>CAMZLN010000103.1 GCA_947311465.1 uncultured Saprospiraceae bacterium | reverse complement strand
TTTTGCATCAGCAAACATAGGGGACAACGGATTTCAATCCGCTAAATATACCACATTTTTCATTTTAGCCATATCAGGGCAGTAAGGAAAGAAAGAAAGAAAGAAAGAAAGAAAGAAAGGGGAATTTTAAAACTTACTGGCCTTTCTGTTCTTGTATGGCTAAAATGAAAAATGTGGTATATTTAGCGGATTGAAATCCGTTGTCCCCTATGTTTGCTGATGCAAAAGTTGTTTTTTGCCATATAAGGGAAGTAAGAAAAAAAGAAATTCTAAGCCAATTTTTAAAACTTACCAGCCTTTATGTTCTTGTATGGCTAAAATGAAAAGGACTGAAGTCCATTTTCACTATAATGGAGAACGGATTTCAATCCGTTATGAATTGCGGTTTTTTTTTAAAAAATTCCTTTCTGCAATCATAAACAAATTCCCAGAATCAATCACAAACTACGCTACCCTGTTTGGTCGAAACGAAATGAATTTAGATTGACTTTCAAATGATATCAGTATTGCAAGTCTGATGAAATTCATTTCGTCAAGTCTGATGAAATTTATTTCGTCATTGTTTGTATCACGCACTGTTTAAAATTTACCGAGGTGGTTTTAACGGATTGAAATCCGTTGTCCATTAGCCAAAAAAGTTTTAGAAATTCATTTTATTTCCCTACTTTGCAAAAAAAACAAACATCATGAAAAATTTAACACTCATTCTAATCCTATTTCTTTCAATCAATGGATATTCACAATACAATTTACCATTAAATGTTCAAAAGGCCATTCAGAATAAAACAAGAACAACCAATGGCGTTCCTGGAACCAATTATTGGACAAATTATGCGAATTATAAAATAGACGTAGAACTCAATCCAAGTAATGATAAAATCTCTGGATCAGAAACGATCACCTATTACAACAATAGTCCAGATACTTTACATAAATTGGTAATTTCAGTGCTTTCGGATGCTTACAAAAAGCAATCAGCAAGAGATTACAATTTTAATCTTGATGCAATGAATGACGGTGTTGAAATTTCTAGAATGGTTATTAATGATCAGAAAGTGAATCGTGATAATATAAAAGCTAGTGGCACAAATCGAATTATTTCGCTCGACACTCCCCTACTTCCCAATTCAAAAATCAATATTGAGATGTCTTGGAATTTCACTTTTCCCGATGTACAAATTCGTTGTGGAAACTTTGCAGATAGTACATTTTTTGTAGCCTATTTTTATCCAAGAATGGCAGTTTATGACGATGTGGACGGTTGGGATACTAGAAGTTATACGTTAATGACAGAATTTTATAGTGGATTTGGAGATTATGATGTTAAAGTAAAAGTACCTAATAATTTTGTTGTTTGGGCTACAGGAGAATTAAATAATCCAAAAGAAGTTTTTTCAAAAAAAATAGCGAAACGCTTTAAAAAGGCCAATAAATCAAATAAAATAATCAATATCATTACCAAAGAAGATGTTGCAAAAGGTGGAATTACTCAGCAAAAAGATTTTCTTATTTATCATTTCAAAGCTAAAAACATTCCTGATTTTGCGTTTGGGACAAGTGATAAATTTCTTTGGGATGCGAGTTCCTTGGTCGTAGATTCAAAATCTAAAAGGCGTACCTTTGTAAGTGCTGCTTATCGTCAAGATTCAGAAGATTATTACAAAATTGCGCAATTGACGAGAAATGTACTGACCAATTATTCAACCCGATTACCTGGCGTACCCTATCCATATCCAGCGATGACTATTTTCAATGGCAATTCAGGAATGGAGTTTCCTATGATGTGTAATGATGCGTCAAGTAAGAGCTGGGTGAGTAGTGCAGGGTTGACGTACCATGAAACGGCACACACCTATTTTCCCTTTTACATGGGTATCAATGAGCGTAAATATGCATGGATGGATGAGGGTTGGGCTTCGTTTTTTCCAATGTTTTATATAGAGCAAGAAGATGAAACTGGAGCATTTGATTATATCCAAAGTAGAGCGAAGAAATACTATCAATTTGCAGGTAGTGAAAATGAATTGCCATTAATGACAATTACATCGGATATAAAAACCAGAGCACCATATCGCTATACAAGTTACAATAAATCATATTTTTCATACTACTATTTATATCGTCTTTTGGGTGAAAAGCAATTTCAAAAGTGTATGAATGGATATATGGAAAGATGGAATAGTAAACATCCGATACCATTTGATTTCTTTAATTCATTTAGTGATATTTCTGGTGAAAACCTAGATTGGTATTGGGAAAATTGGTTTTTTAAGCGGAATTATGCCGACTTATCTGTAGAAAAAGGTGATGACGTAATTGTAGTCAAAAATTTGGGTGGTCTTTTTGTTCCAATTCATATTGAAATCACATTTAATGATGGAACGACGGAAGTTATTAAAAAAGAAGCTGATGTTTGGAAAAAAAATGATTGCAAAAATTACTTACATTTCAACTATTCATCAACAAAAGAGATAAGTCAAATCAAACTAGGAAATAAGAACATTTTAGATGTAAATCCAAAAAATAATATCTGGAAAAAATAGACTATTTGAATTAAAAGTTCCAAATATTTACTTTTCAAATGCATTTAACTATTTTTGCAACGTTTTGGTATTTTTAGCAAACAAAAAATTAATAGTATGGTGCAATATATTGCTAAGGTAGATGGAAGAATGGAAGTACTAGAACAAGCTCAAGACCATTGTTGGGTAAGTATCACTCCCCCATTCAATACAAAAGAGCTTGAGGCAGAAGCTCAAATGCTTGATATTCCAATTGATTTTTTAATTGACTCTATTGATGTCGATGAAAGATCAAGATATGAACATGAAGACGACGTAAAGCTTATTGTTATAAATACACCGATTCTGAATGATAATAA
>CAMZLN010000102.1 GCA_947311465.1 uncultured Saprospiraceae bacterium | reverse complement strand
ATACAAGGATCAAAAGAGTGAATTGTTCTTAAAATTTCCAAAGGTAAATTATCGTCAGCTACAGGAGTTCCTAATAAAGTTGACTCATAAGCTGATCGTTGCCCTTTTGGATCTCTAGGGGATGCATTCCATGTAGATGGTACAACTTGTTGATAATTTTCTGTTTTTCCATCTTTAATTACAATCCAATGACTTAAAGCCCCACGAGGCGCTTCTCCAAAACCAACGCCTTTACACTCTTTTGGCCAAGTGCTAGGATCCCATTTAGTTTGGTTAGCCATTCTAGTATCACCATTTTTGATATTTTGAATCAATTGATTATAATCATCTTGAGCCCATCCCGCGGCTTCTTTTGCACAAATTGCTCTTGCGGCAGTTCGCCCTAATGTTGAAAATAGTGCTGTTGCAGGTACATCTAAATATTTTAGTGCCATGTTTACATCTTCTACAGTTTCCTCAACACCTGCAACATAGTTAACCAACACCCTTGCTAATGGACCAACTTCCATTGGTTTTCCTTTCCAACGAGGTGTTTTAATAAAACTATATTTTTGATCAACATCCAAATGTTTATAGGGAGGTTTAGGTCCTGTATAATTAATATTTGTTTCTCCTTCCCATGGAATTTTACCTTCATTGTTGTCTCCACTATCATAATCATACCAAGAATTATTGATGTACTCTTTGATATAATCATTACTTTCATTTCTATTTCCTACATCATGAACTTTTGTTAAATCTCCATCTAAAATAACACCTGGTTTATAACGATATGTATCAACATCATTGTAACTTCCTGTTGGAAAATCGCCATAACTCATATAGTTTTTGAAACCAGTACCAATTGCTCCCCAGTCTTTATAAAAGCTTGCAATTGCTAGTACATCTGGTAAATATACTTGTTCAATAAATTTCTTTCCATCATCAAGTAATCTCTTAACGAAAGATAATCTTTCTGCGTTTAATCCACCTGGATCTTCTGTATTTATTGCACAAGCCATACCACCGACTAGGTAATTTGGATGTGGATTTTTTCCACCAAAAATTGCATGAACTTTTACAATTTCTTTTTGCCACTCAAGTGCTTCTAAATAATGAGCTGTTGCCATTAAATTTACTTCTGGCGGTAATTTCATTTGAGAATGCCCCCAATATCCGTTTGCGAAAATTCCCAATTGTCCACTTTCTACAAACTTAGTAAGTCTTTTTTGTAAATCTGAGAAATATCCAGGGGAACTTTTTGACCAACTTGAAATACTTTGTGCCAATTTTGAAGTTTCTTGTGGATCTGCCTTTAATGCATCAATAATATCTACCCAATCCAAGGCATGTAGATGGTAAAAATGTACTACGTGATCATGCATATAAAGTACTTGAAGCATAATATTTCTAACAAGTTCAGCATTTGGAGGAATTTTAATACCAATTGCATCTTCAACAGCTCGTACAGAAGTAAGAGCATGCATACTTGTACAGACACCGCAAGTTCTTTGAACAAAAGCCCAAACATCTCGGGGATCTCGTCCTTTGACGATATTTTCTAAACCACGAACCATTGTGCATGAGCTCCAGGCGTCAACAATGACACCGTCTTTAACCTCTGCTTCAATTCGTAAATGTCCTTCAATTCTACTAATTGGATCGACTACTATTCTTTCAGCCATTATTTTATTATTTTTTATTATCAGTTTTTTCTTCTTTAGGAACTTGAATACTATCTTTATTCTGATTTCCTTTAGTTATACGTCTTTTAACATCTTTTCGTTTAGCAATAACACTAGAGACAACGTGGGCACCAATACCAACTGCTAAGCCTGTTGCAAGTGTTTTTCCAACCTTATCCGCTGTAGATTCAATTCCAAATCCTGAAAGTTTAGTAAGCCTTTCATATAAGGGACCATTATCCCAAAAATTATCTTCACTACAACCTATACAGCCATGTCCCGATTGAATAGGATAACTTGTACCGCCATTCCATTTAATACTACCGCATGCATTATAAGTCATTGGTCCTTTACAACCTACTTTATACAAACAATATCCTTTCTTAGCATTTTCATCGTCAAATGATTCTGCGAAAAGTCCTGCATCATAATAGGCTCTTCGATAACAACTATCATGAACTCGTTTTGCATAAAAGGCTTTCGGTCTATTCATTCTATCCAATTCGGGTAATCGTCCAAATGCAACAACATGTACAATGATTCCTGCCATTACTTCTCCTATTGGAGGACAACCTGGAACTCTAATCACGGGTTTATTTGTTAATTTATGGATAGGTGTTGCTTCTGTTGGATTTGGAGAAGCAGCTTGTACACAACCATTTGATGCACAACTTCCCCATGCTATAATTGCTTTTGCTCCTTCTGCTGCTTCCTTAAATTCTTGTATTGCTGTTTTGCCTGCAATACAACAATAATTACCATTATCTCCTAGAGGAATAGAACCTTCGACACATAATATATATTCACCATGATATTTTTTCATGGTATCATGTCTTGATTTTTCAGCTTGATGTCCTGACGCAGCCATTAATGTAAGAGAGTAATCTAAAGAGATTTTGTCTAATATGATATCCGCGACAATAGGATGATCTGATCGAATAAATGATTCACTACAACAAGTACATTCTTGGTAATGCTCCCAAATTACAGGTAGTCTTGGAGTTGTTTCCATAGATTTTGTAATTTGACCAACAACAGAAGAACTTAAACCCATATAGGCAGCCATATAAGTTGTAAATTTCATGAAATCTCTTCTTGAATATCCTTGTTTCACTATAGACTCGAAATAAGTTTCTTTCCTTTTTTGATGCGCCATAAAAGTTACTTTTATTATTTAATAATAATATTTTAGTTCAAATATTAATGCAAGATAAATATTTTTTTAAATAAAACAACATTTACAAAATAAATTATTTTGGAAGGAAGTTTTAAATCCTTCAATTGTAAGTTGATTTTATAAGCTATTCTCGGTTTGAAAAAGATTTATACGAAAAATATAAATTTAAATAATACTAGGGAAAAATGTTATATTTTTGTCCATTAAGAGTATCCATCTACTTTGCAAAAAGTAAGAAAGATTTAAAAAGTGCTGAAAAGTAAAATATTAAATATTAAACGTTTTGGAATGGCGAATTTTTAAAATAAATTTAGTACAAATTGTACTTACATCTCACCTTTTATCACGCACTCAACTCATTTATTAAAAAACAAAAGTAGTGACCCAGCTGTAAAAACCAAAACACAAATACCTGACAATCAATGTTTTATGTAATCTATTTTTTAAGTCAGGTTAACATATATAGATAATATTAAACCGAGAATAGCTGCCAACTCTTATAAAGTAGTGATACGAAAATCATGATTTTTTTTTTGGCTTTATGGCAAAGCCCCCCTACAAACATCAAGCAGTTATTGTAGATGAAACTTGGAGCATTATTCAAAAAGACATAAACAACGTCAAGCTGCCATAAACAGATATAATTAATTCTAAAGTCATAAAGTAGAATTAATTAGTTTGGAATCGTTTTTGCATTAGCCAATAGTAATATCATACAACAAATTTTCACCTATGAATCACAACAAAGAAAATTTCCATAAATCCTATTATAAAATAAAGGATATAAAAGTTTTTGGCTCAAAAGAAAACTTCTATCACAATCTAAAAAAATATAGAAAAGTTTATGACGAATCAGAATGTAGATACATATATTGTGAATTTTCGTTCTACAACAAACTTTTTGATGAATCAGATTGGGAGGCAAATGCAAAATTTGTTTGTACACGTGTGGATTCAGGTGAACAAGTTTGTGAATTGAAAAGAACCATTTTCATTTCCATGGAAAGAAACATCATGTACATCCGTGAAGGTTGGGGTACTCCAGAACCTGGATGGTGGAAGCCTGGGGCCTATAAATGGGACGTTTTTTTCAATGATGAATTTGTTGGAGAGTCAGAATTTCATATCACACATATAGGTGAAGTTACAGAAGAAGAGAATCCGTATTTTGATATCAGTTCTATTCGATTGTTTGAAAGTACAAAAGATGGGATGCCAGAAGATGAACGCAATTATCTAAAAACGTTTTCTAATTTAAATACTCGATATATAAATGCAGAAGTTACTTTAGACAACATTAATATTGATGAAGGCGCACTTCCTTTGGAAATACAATTCAATTTCTTTAATGACATTGGACAACACAAGGCGTTCATGTCCTATTTTACAATATACAATGATTCAAGTGGAATTTTGACATTTGATACTGGATTTGGCGCAAACAACGGTGGATATTGGTATGAGGGAAAATACTCTTTAGAAATGGTATTCATGGATCAATTGGTTGCTGTTGTCAATTTTGAAGTTGGAGATGAAGAGTCTTCAACAGAAGATACTTTGAATTTTTCGATCGCAAACAAAAAACAAAATCAATTTGATTTAGATAAAGAAGAAGTTCCAACTTTTGAAGAAGCAACAAAAGAATTGGATCAACTCATCGGATTGCGTGCTGTAAAATCGCAAATCAACGATTTGGCTATATATTTGAAATTTTTAAAAATAAGGAAAGAAAAAGGACTTGAAAAGGATCAACCTTTCAACTTAAATACAATCTTTAGTGGAAATCCAGGAACAGGTAAAACAACCGTTGCTAAAATGCTAGGAAAAATTTACTATTCCCTTGGTCTTTTATCACATGGTAAAATACTGGAAGTCGGAAGAGCTGAATTGGTTGGAGAATTTATTGGGCAAACTGCTCCAAAGGTTAAAAAAATTATAGAAAAAGCCCGAGGCGGAATTCTTTTTATTGATGAAGCCTATTCCTTGACCAATCGAGGAGATGACGGAAAAGATTTTGGTAAAGAAGTCATTGAAGTACTCATCAAAGAGATGTCTGATGGACAAGGAGATTTAGCTATCGTTTTTGCGGGTTATCCCAAAGAAATGGAGAACTTTTTGAATTCAAACCCTGGACTAAGCTCTAGAATTAGAAATATCATCTATTTTCCAGATTATTCTCCAGAAGAATTAATGAAAATTGCAGATCATGCTGCAACGAAAAGAGATGTAAATCTTAGTCGGGAAGCAAAATCTCATTTAAAAAAGGAATTAATAGGTCTATACCGAGTACGTGATGAAAAATTTGGTAATGCTAGATTTGTTAATGCAGTCGTAGAAGAAGCAAAGCAAAATATGGCACTCCGATTGATGCACAAATTGGATCCAACCAAGGAATTTAATCCTGAAATGCTTTCCACCATTGCTGATAAAGACATCAAAAAAGTTTTTATAAATAAAAATGAAAAGGGTGTTACTTTGCCCATTGATGAAGAATTATTACAGGACGCTTTGACGCAATTGCACGATCTTGTTGGATTAGACAATATCAAATGTGAGGTAGATGAGATGGTAAAACTGGTCAGATACTACAAGGAAATTGATAAAGATATTAGAAATAAATTTTCAATTCATACTGTATTTACAGGAAATTCCGGGACTGGAAAAACGACCGTAGCAAGACTATTGGTTCAAATATACAAAGCCTTAGGAATTTTGGAACGTGGTCAATTGATTGAAGTAGATAGAAAAGAATTGGTTGCTGGGTATATCGGACAAACCGCTGAAAAAACAAGTGATTTGGTCAAAAAAGCCCTTGGCGGTGGACTATTTATCGATGAAGCCTACTCCTTATCAAATGGAGGAGCAAATGACTTCGGAAAAGAAGCCATTGTTACTTTACTCAAAATGATGGAAGATCATCGTGGAGAATTTATGGTCATTGTAGCAGGATATCCTAATGAAATGAAAACATTTTTGGAAGCCAATCCTGGTTTGATGTCAAGATTTGATAAGCAATTCAAATTCAATGATTACGATGTTGAAGAATTAATCTTGATTGCCAAAATGATGTTGGACAAAGAAGAATTACGGCTGAATGAAGAAGCTGAAAATTTCCTAAAAGAAAAAATAAATAGCTTACTAGAAGATAAGGATGACTATTTTGGAAATGCTAGAATAATTAGAAAAATTGTAACTGAATCTATCAAAAAACAAAATCTTAGAATGGCGGATACCGATTCAGAAAATAGAGACTGGTTGTTGATTCATACGATTACATTAGAAGATATTTCTTCAACCAAAATATTAAGTAGTACAACTGATAAACGTAGATACATTGGATTTCAGCAAGGGTAACCGAAAGGTTAATCCAATTTCTATGGGAATAACTATTAGGGTGGGCTTTGGGTCTGCCCTTTTTTTTTGCGAATTAATTTAAATTTAGTTGAGAAGGTTAGTCATCTTCAACTTCGTTGATGATTAATTGAGTGCTACGCTGTTGAGTTAAAAAACAACATTGTTTGAAAGTACAAACGTTTAATCATAATTAGTGGCTAGATGGAAACCAAAGTATCACATCAAACGTTTCAATAGCATGAACAGATTAGAACTATACAAAGCCCTAGAAGAAAAGAGAAATTCAAAACTTATCGTCTATACCACAAGTGATCGAAAAGGTTTGGAAACTCAAATTTCCCCAGATATTTTATCCCCTTTTGCCAATCATCTTGATAGTCTTGGGGAAACTAAAAAGATTTCGCTCCTTCTCTACACAAGAGGTGGAAATACGCTTACCGCTTGGAGTTTGGTCAATTTAATAAGAAATTATTGTGAAGATTTTGAGATCATCATACCATTTCATTGCCATAGTGCAGGTACATTGATATCCTTGGGGGCTAACCGTATAATGATGACACAACAGGCGACTTTAGGTCCGATTGATCCTAGTGTAAATGGTCCCTTGAATCCCCAGATACCAGGAAATCCAAATGCTAGAGTACCCGTCAGTGTGGAATTTGTTGATTCCTATCTAAATTTAGCTAAAAAAGAGTTAAATATTTCTGATGATGCAACTTTAGGACTTATTTTAACTCATTTGGCAGATAAAATACATCCGTTGACAATTGGGCAAGTCTATCGCTCAAAGGAACAGATCAAGATGCTTGCGAAGAAATTAATAAAAAATCAAGGACTAACGCCTGAGCGTGAAGATAAAATTGTTCAATTTTTGAGTTCCGACTCAGGATCTCACGACTATACCATTCATAGGAATGAAGCCATTGAATTGGGATTGAATATTGAGATTCCATCAGCCGAAGAATACCCCTTAATCAAAGGAATTTATCAAGAGATTGAGAAGGACTTAAAATTAAGACAACCCTTTGATCCGAAATTGGTCTTAGGAAATAATAATTCCATACAATATACTACCAACCGAGCCATTATTGAAAGTGTCACAGGAGGTAGAGATGTTTTTATAAGTGAAGGCATGTTGGTCAAACAAACCATTAAACAAAATACACCGCAAGGACCTATACAGAAAAATATTATTCAAGATAATCGACTTTTTGAAGGATGGCGTCATTTTTAAGGATTACTTTATTTTTAATAATTTCTCAATTTGGATTTGCACAGATTCAAGGGGATATTCGGGTGTATATTAATAATAAAATTGCAAATTTCCCTTCGGAAGATGAATTTTTCAATGTACCATCAGAAAATGATTTATTAATATGGGAACAAGGAATTAATGAGATCTTTGAAGATAAAATTGCACTCGCTAATAATACTCTAAATCAACTTAATTATCAAATAATAAGGTATAAGGATACCGTATTTCAAAAAGAGTATTTCGTTATCGAAGAATTTGAGTCACAAAATAAATATTGGGGTACTTTTATTCTAAATTTCAATGCCTGTAGAAGATTAATTATTCAATGTCCACATCCGAAACATGATACGAATACAGGATCTCAAGGAATTTATTGTTTTCAAAAACTGAATGCACTTGCGTATTTCGTAAGTGGAATTCATAGATGTCAAGGACATGATTTTTCACCATGTAGTGGTACAACAAAAACCTGTTCAACAGAAAGCAATCCTTTCAAAGACTCCGATAATGCTCATACAAGTCAATCCGTTTTTCAAAGATTAACGACAATTTTGAACGACAAATGGAATCAACCCACTTTTATCCAACTGCATGGTTTTGGGAAGAAAGAAAGTGATCCATATTTAATTTTAAGTAATGGAACGAAATTCACACCCGAAGATGATATTTTACCGTTATTTCAGGAAAACTTATTAAATCAAGACAGTCTATTGACATCAAAAATAGCACATCTGGATGATTGGAATAGGTTAATTGGTCGAACAAATGTTCAAGGTCGTGCATTAAACGCAACTGAAAATCCATGTTTGGATTATGCGACATCCGTAGAAGGAAATTTCATTCATTTAGAACAAGAAAGAACCAAAATGAGAAAGGATTCTGTGGGATGGAATAAACTATACAATGCCCTTTCTCAAACTTTTAAATGTGATCCTTTTTTATCCAACTCAACTATCCAAGATAATAATATAATTTTGGTTACTCCAAATCCGAATTATGGCATTTTCACTATTGATGGAATTGACATTAATTTAATAATAATTTACAATTCATTTGGACAAAAAATAAAGACGATTCATTCTCAAAATGAAATTTATTTACCAAAATCAGGAATCTATTATATTAAAATAATCACATCTATTGAAAAATATTACAAAACGGTTGTTGTTCTTTAGGAATCATTTTTCCCTACTTTTCATCAATCTTCCAAGCATTATTTTCAAAAACAAAGTCCCCTTTTCCATTTTTTATTCTTTGAATATATTTTTCAAATTTCGCATCATCAAAACTCCAATAATAAACCCAAATTGGCATCATTGTCCAATAATAATATGTATTTTTAAGCCACATAAGAACAGTAAGAAAAGAAAGAATTCAAAATGAATTTTGTATAAATATTACTGTCCTTACTGTTCTTGTATGGCAAAATATAAAATGTGGTTTTTAAGCGATTGAAATTAGAAATTCATACTAATACCCACCCCAAAATCTACGTAAAAACCATTCCAAAATCAATAAACCACTCAACAGAAAGAAAATCCATCTAAGATTGATAATTGATCGAGTTTTTGTTGTTTGATAAACGATTGGTTTTACTGTACCTTTGGATTCGAGAAGTTCCGAAATTGAATTAATTTGGTTTGGGAGTACCATTGTTCCGCCAAATTTCTCACTCAACAACTTCAACATTCCATGATTGGCGGTTGTTTCAAAGACTTCTAATTGAACGGGTTTGACACTAAATTTCCCTGCACTTTTAAGTAAATTTCCATCTTGATTTACCGAACCCGTATAAGTATAATTTCCAACTGGAAAAATACCCGCATTCAATGAATATGCTTTTCCTTTACGACTAAAAGTAAACTTAAATTCTTTGCCGTCTGAGTTAGTGATAGACAACTGAGCATCTGGATTATTAATCAATTCATAACTATTATTGTACAATTCTGCGTCAAAAAATATCTTTTCATTTTCCTTAAAAATATTCTGAGTAAGATTGACTCTAAATTTACGTTTATCTTCTTTTACAGAAAGATATTGAATAGTTTTGCTAATAAATTCATCAAAAACATCATGATTTTGATTTTGTAAGTAATCAAACAATCGCCATTTCCAAATACCACTAGCACAGAAGACACCAGTTTTTATATTTTGTCGCTCACCAAAAATCAACAATGGGTATTTTGTATCTACTTTTCCAATTTTTTGATATAAAAAGGTAAATGCGTTTCCACCTTCTTTAAATTCACCAAAAGGAGCATTGGCAGGAGGAAAACGGCTGATTTCTTTCTTCAGATTATCTTCCAAAGTAAAAAGACTAAAATTATTAGCAACAATTCCTTGAACTTCGTTGGTATTTGACCCATCTCCAGATATATTTATCACATCTTGAATTTGATTCAATTTAGGAATATCCGTACTTGAACTCACTACAAATAATCTAGGAATATTTTTTTGATTTAAGATATTTAAAATGGCATCAGAGTTATGTTTTTTAGAAGGAACACCGTGTAAAATAGCCAAATCATACGCAGCCGCATTGATATTGGAGCTATTTACAAACTTCACATCTACCTGATAATTTTTATTTCCCTTTAAAACCGATTTTAAAGCAGCGACATCTGGATGCGGAGCACTTGCCAATAACAATATTTTTTGACGTGCATCCAATACATCTATATAAATATCTTTCGTATTATTCGCTACTGTGACTTCATTTTTCACTTTATTTAAAGTGATTCTATAATGTTGTACACCTGCCTGATTGGCATCTAAAATCACTTCTTTGGTGGTAAAGAAATTCTGACGATTCACAGCAATTGGAACAGATTTTATTGTTTGTTGAGTACCATTTGCGACCTTTGAAATCACCAAATTGGTATGTTCTCCAACACAATTATTAGCAGCAACATCAACTTGAATACTAAATTTATCCCCTAGATATACGATTTTATTATAAAAAACTCGTTTTACAATCAGATCTCTTCTTGGAGTAGTATCCCCCAAGGCAACGGTATAAATGGGAGCAGATAATTTCGCTCCAGCATAAATCGGATTGCTGCCTTCATTGTAAATTCCATCCGTAGCCATAATTACAGCTCCTAGATTTTGATGACTATAAGTGTCATATAAGTAGGTAAGAAATTCAGAAATATTGGTAGATTTATCAGAAAGAGAATCAGTTGGATTTTCACGTACATTATTTCCAAAAGCATACACTTTTACATCATATTTCTCTTTCAAGACACTTGTAAGATTGCCAAAAGATGCATTATAAGTAGCCAATTCTTCGCTGGACATACCTTCCTTGATAGATTCTGAAACATCTTTTCCGATTACGACTATTGGCTTTTGCGT
>CAMZLN010000101.1 GCA_947311465.1 uncultured Saprospiraceae bacterium | reverse complement strand
GCTACTATAAACACAGCCACTACAATAAACATTAAAATGGTACTTGTAAGTCTGTTTTGTTCTTCGAGTTTTTGTTGTTGCATAAAACTATGCTTTTTTCTAGTGTTTGACATATTAAGTAGGTTTTTAGTGTAAGATTCAATTATTTTTTAACTCTTTATATGATCTCATATAAAAAAGTAAATGGACAATACTCTACAATAAAGTAGATATCCCCAAATTTTACTATACGATACCTATCGCATAGCCCAAAAAACATTATAGCTTATGATTTTATTTTGGCGAACATAATACACTTTAAAGTAAGTTTTACGGCATTTTGAAATGGTATTTTTTCACCATACTTCGTTAAATAAAATAACAAGCCACAAGGATTCTAATTTAATTTGCCTTGTCTGATAAAAAAATAACGATTTCAAAATATCACAACTTAATTTGCAGTGTACTTAATCACCTTCTCAATTACAATACAAAGATATATAAAAAAACTTAAATTGTAAAATTTTTATATTAATATTTTTAAAATATATTGGGTGTCAGCACCCAAACCATGATAAACAGGAAGTTTGTCACTCATTTTTCTTTGGTAATAATAAATACAACTCACCATAATGATATAAATCACTTGCCTTTTTCTTTGCATTTTTACCAATTCCCATATAAATATCAATATGACCAGTTCCTTTTATTGCTCCGCCAACGTCTTGTGCGTACAGCAACTTTATTTCATAATCTAATACTTTTCCTTTCTTAGATACTTTAGGAATTTTAGCTAACAAACAACTGCCCAGCGGAATATATCGTTCATCCACAGCAACTGAAATCATTTTTGATAGTGAAACTTGACCCGCCCCTTTTGGCTTTTTATTGCTAAATTTAAAAAAAGTATAGGATGGATTCTGAAACAATAAACTATCCACTTGATCTTGGTGCGTTTTCAAATATTTCTTTATTCCATCCATAGATATATCCGTCAGATCCAAATGCTCTTTCTTTACGATATATTTACCTATGCTTCGGTATGGATGACGATTAGATCCATTATACTCCATTAATTGCAATTTACCATCTGGATATTTCACATATCCTGATCCTTGAACTTGCATAAAATATATATCTACTGGATCTTTTGCATACGCCAATTCCAATCCCTTGCCATCCAAAACAAACTTTCCGTCAATGTCTTCTCTACTTGGCAATGGTCCTTCCCATTTTGAAGGAAAACTATAAATAGGATAAAAATAGGTCTCGTCAAGTGTGTCATTCACATATATAATCGGTGTAAAATATCCTGTGAATTGAACATGTCCTTTTTTGTCTCCGCCCCAAATTTTGTATAGCTCTAGGTTGTCTATCAATTCATAAGGTTCAGTATATTGATAGGCCAATAATGAGTTTATCACAGAAAGTAATGAGGTATCCGATATATTTAAATTACCAAAATGCTCTTTCTTGAGTTCCCTTTTACTCAGTAAGATTTTTTGATTCTCTAAAGCTTTGATATGCTGTTCGTCTATGATTGGAAGATTAAAACCATTAAGTTCGATGCGTGTGAATACACTATCCAACTCTTCTGCTTCACCTTGTATCCCAAGTTTTGAAACCGTTGATTTTACATTTGAAATTTGCATGAATCTTTCTCCTTTGTCAGCAGATGAGTTGCATGACAATAAGGATATATTCAAGAAAAATAATACAAGTGAGTATCTCATAGATTCTCAATTATTGAAAGAGTTCATTTGGTATTATTTAGCACTTTGCTTAGATAAGTAACCCCTTACCTTTTTTTACTTTTGTAGTTGCAAACAATCTTTTGATACTGTATTTCCCACTTCCATTCACATAAACCATAAATAAACCGCCAATTATTGCTAAACTTTCTACAAACTCAATGGCGGTTGTATGCTTTATAGATGCTTCTACATTCCAAAATTGATTGGAATAAAATGTAATGGGAATAAAATAAATCAATAATAATACAACGCCAAACTTTGATCGATATCCAATTAAAAGCAATATGCTACCAAATATTAATAGTACAATGGCTGATATCAACCAAAAGGAACCATTGCCAGGTAAAAAACTAGCGGCTACCTTCTCTTTAATACCAAAATAGTGATTAATTAAATCATAGGAATGTAAAAAAAATATCGAAGCCAATAAAATCCTTGCTAACAAATCAATCTTATCTTTCATCTCTTATCGTTTAATTAAAAATATTACTTTTTGAAGTTCTAATTTAATAGAATTAAAGTAAAGCTAATATATTTTTCACAATAACTAAATATAACATTTATTTTACTCTTTAATTTTACAAAAATTATACTTTTTCAAATACCTTTCTTGCGATATTCTGTCCATCCATCGCTGCGGATAATATTCCTCCTGCATATCCAGCTCCTTCTCCACATGGATATAAGCCTTCGATATCAGACATTAGCGTTTCTTTATCTCTTGGTATTTTCAATGGTGAACTTGTTCGAGATTCTACACCAATGGCAACCGCTTCTTGGGTATAATATCCACGCATTTTTTTTCCGAATTGTAGCAATCCTTTTTTCAAGCGATTGGAAATATCCTGTGGTAATAACGAATCTAAACCTACATTATTTAATCCAGGAATATAGGATGAAGTTGGTAGATTATTTGATACTTTCCCTTTTACAAAATCAGTCATTCTTTGAGCTGGAGCTTGTTGACTCCCATCTCCAGCATTAAACATTTCTTGCTCAACATGCTTTTGAAATGCTAATCCTGCAAATGCTCCTTCTTCCTTAAAATCAATCAAATCTCTTTCTTCAACGGCTACTACTATCCCCGAGTTGGCAAAGGGGGAGTCTCGTCTTGACAATGACATCCCATTGACCACAATTTCGCCTGGATTTGTAGCCGCAGGCACGACCAAGCCCCCTGGACACATACAAAATGAAAATACTCCCCTTCCTTCTACTTGACATACTAATTTGTAACTTGCCGCTGGAAGAAATTCATCTCTTTGGGACTGATTATATTGTATCTGATCAATCAATGGTTGTGGGTGCTCCAATCGAATGCCTAACGCAAATGGCTTGGCTTCAATCTTCCATCCCTTTTCACGATACATGTAATAAATGTCACGTGCTGAATGCCCTGTAGCTAAAATGATTTTATCTGAAAAATGCTCCGCTGTTTCATTAATAACAACGCCTTTTACTTTTTTGTTTTTTACAATAATATCCGTAACTAAACTTTCAAAATGCACTTCTCCACCATGTTTCAATATGGTCTTTCTTATATTTGAAATGATTACGGGCAACTTATTGGATCCAATATGTGGATGGGCGTCTATCATAATTGAAATTTTTGCACCATGCTCCACCAATAATTTTAAGATCTTGTAAATGTTGCCACGTTTGTGTGATCGGGTGTACAATTTGCCGTCAGAATAAGTTCCTGCTCCTCCTTCTCCAAAACAATAATTGGAATCTTTATCCACAATTCCAAATTGCTGAATTGCTCTCAAATCTTTTCTTCTCGCTTGTACATCTTTGCCCCTTTCAAAAATGATAGGTTTCATTCCCAACTCAATCAGCTCTAATGCAGCAAAATATCCCGCTGGCCCCGCTCCAATAATGATGACTTCCTTAGATTTTGAAACATCTTTTAATTTCTCTAAAAAATTTATCTCTTGGTCAGGACTTTCATTGATAAATAACTCCACTCTTAAAAAATACATGGGCTGTCTCCCACGTGCATCAATCGAGCGCTTAATCACTTCAATTTTTGTTATATCTTTTGGATTTACCTTTGACTTTCCGATTGCCTTTTGCTCAATAACTTCTTTATTATCGACATCTTTTGGCAATACTTTTATTTCTACTATCTTTCTCATTTATAATCCAAAATATTTAAATGATGATTACAAAATTCATAATCAACGGTTACATTTGATGCGATTATCACTAACTTATCTTTTGTAAACTCATCTATCAACGATCTATACCAATCCATTCCTTGTTGATCCAAATTTGTGGTTGGTTCGTCCAATAATAAATAATCAGAATTTGAACAAATAGCTAAAACCAACTTCAACCTTTGTTTCATTCCTGAAGAAAACTGTGAAATAAATTTATCTCTAGATTTACTAAAATTCAAAATATCAATAATTTGCTCAAGTGAGATATCTTTTTGAAAAGGTTTGAATTTTTGATGAAACTGAATGGATTCTTTTAAGGTGAATTCTTCAATCAAATCAATATAAGGTGCGGCATAACTAATTGTTTTATACACTTGATCGGGTGATAATACTTGATGGTTTGACTTAAATTCAATCTCCCCTTTCGTTGGAGAAAGATGACCCGATAATACTTTTAATAATGTGGATTTTCCAGAGCCATTGGGCCCTAAAATTGCATAATTCTCCCCTTTTTCAAAAGTGTAGGATATTTTTTTGTAAATCCATTCGTATCTATACCGCTTGGAAATATTGGATAACGATATAGTCATAAAAGTGAAATTGAGTCAAAAACGATTAAAATGCAAAATTGATGAAATTATTTCAAAAGAAGAAATATAAATTGAACATATTATTCGTATTATTTCAATAGTTCGTTAGAAAAATCCGATATAAAAACTATTCTGATATGCCTGCCGGCGGCTTTCTTTTTGTCATTGCCCTACCGAAATGGTAGGCAGGCATAAAAAG
>CAMZLN010000100.1 GCA_947311465.1 uncultured Saprospiraceae bacterium | reverse complement strand
TTATATTGTAACTTTCAAATTTACTTTTAAGTTCATTGTAAAGCTTTAAACCTCCTATCTTTTGACCTACTTGCTTTCTATATTCTTTCACTAATTTTATTAATACTTCTTTCCAGCTTGTTTTGCCTTTAAAACGGTATTTTTCACAGATTCCTTTGATATCTCACGTGTGTTTTTATCTACAGGCACTTTGAAAACATCTAAAACAAATACATTCCCTGCCTTGTCCATTGAATAATGACTATCTTCACTACATAAAATACAAATTTCATTTCTGTCCGCATTTTCTTCAGCTTGAAAGTAATTTCTATAAATCCAAATGGCTTGTAAATTGGCTTCCGTCCCGCCAGAAGCAATATATCCATCTTGTTGATTCAATGTTCCTTTCAAAATAGCAACCGAACAGATTTCAATGACTTCTCGTTCAATGGCATGCGTGCCGCTAAAAAAATGTTCCGATTTGCCAAGCGTATGACAACCAATATGATTCGGATTTTGAACCATGCTATAAATAAAGGGTGCATCATCTAAAAAACTCGCATCCTGAGAAAAGACCTTATCATCTAAATAGGAGGCTGGAATACCTAAAATATTCTCATCCACATAATTTACATTCTTTGCTAAAGCATCAAGAATTGTCTTTTTTATTTCGCTTTGCTTTAACTTTTTCCAAACTTTATTCATTGTTTTTGTCTACTTTTATACTGTATTTATTGAAATAAAAACTAAATATTGTCGTAATCAATGTTAAATGAAGGTGAGTTTGAATATTATTTTTTGGGTGATTTTTCAACCTACATTTGATGAATATAAACATCCCTCCAAGCACCACCATCAACAATCTCATGACAACCTTTCTCTCTTAGTTTCTGATAAGCCTGATGACTTCTATTCCCTGATGCACAACATAATACAACGGGTTTGCTCAAGCTTTGCAGAGTTCCAATTCTATACTCAATCACATCCAATGGGATATTGATAGAATTAGGAATATGACCATCTCTAAATTCTTGAGGAGATCGTACATCAACAAAGGTAGTATCTTTTAATCTAATTACATTATGTAAATTCATATCTTATATTTTGTTCGACACAAAATTAAGAGATGAAACAGTAAAATTTTGTGATTTGAATCACGAATCGACAAATCTTTGCTATCTTGAGCCAAACAAACTTAAATACTATGTTTTTTATTAAATACCGACCATACATTATAGTTTTGGCGATTATTATTGCAGTTTATATGCATGTGACGGAAGGGCTTTATATCGCTATTTACTTTTATTTGGTCACCTTTCTGATGATTGGGGTTGAATTATTTATTGGAAATTCAGTTTTAGCGTTTAATCTTTTGAAACGGGGTAGTCCAGAAGTAGCTGCCGAAGTTTTGGGGAAAACTTGGGTACCAAGCCTACTTATTAAATCAAGAAAAGCCTATTATCATTTTACTAGAGGGATACTCGCTTTACAAGTGAAAGATTTGGATGGTGCTTTGTATGATTTGAGTGTTGCGAATGAATTGGGACTAAAAACACCCTTAGATAATGCCTTGAATGCCTTAAATATTGCACATATTTATTTTGCAAAGAAAGATAAATTAAAGACAGTTGAATTTTTAAAGAAAGCCAAATCTTATCAATTAAATGATTTGATGTTAAAAGAAAAAATTGAAGAAATGGAAAGGGCATTAAAAAAGATGAGAAAATAGGGAATATTGTATTGAATTCTTATTTCCAAATTCCAAATTCTTCATTAAAAATCATATCTTTGTATTTTTGAGAAAACAAAATTAGACTATGTTTACAATTAATATATATGTACGTTTTGCATTGATTGCATTGACCTTAATTGGTGGAACTATTATGGCAATAACCTACAGTTTTTGGTATGCTTTTCCTATCTTACTTATAGGTATTGCGCTATTGGTAGGATATTTTCTGTTTGGAACTATCCAATCTGCCTCATTGATTATGCAGAAAGGAGATATGGAAGGAGCTTCAAAGCGTTTGGATATGACTTATATGCCCAATTGGCTGTACAAAACCAATAGAGCTATGTTTTATATTCTGCGAGGATCGATCGCGGGTGCTCAAAAAGATATGGAGGCTTCTGAAATGTGGTTGCAAAAAGCAAAAGCAATAGACTTGCCTACAGATAACGAAAAAGCGATGGTGGAAATCCAATTGGCAAGTATCAATATCAATAAAGGAAAATGGCAAGCTGCTCAAAAGAATTTTCGTTTTATGAAGAAATTGAAAATTACAGAACCACAGATTTTGGAACAATATAAGCAACTAGAACAAGTGATGAATCAGCGTGGACAAATCAAGCAGAGTCGGAGACAAGGTGGTCAGCAGATGGGAGGAAAGCGTCGTCGTCCTAAGATGAAATAGGGGGGAATTGAGAATTGAGAATTAGGAATTAGGAATGTGAAATTAGGAATGTGGAATTTTATGCGATACATTGAGTGTTTTGAAGGAACTAGACACGAAAATAATTGTGTTTAAAATCAAGTGGATAGTGGAATAGATGTTTAATCAAAAGGAGTTGGATTAATCTCAATGGGCTTTAGATATTCCCACATTTTGTCATATACCATATACTAAAATAAAATAGTAATTAGTATTTTATTGCTTGGAATTACCTTATATTTACACTTTGATTTAAAAATAAATCTAAGTTTCATGCTATCAAACGCTTCCAAATACGCCGTTCGTGCTGTACTGTTTTTAGCAGACAAGTCAGATGCAAGTACAAAATATAGTGCAAAAGCAATTGGTGAAGAATTAGAAATTCCAGTGTATTTTATAGCAAAGTTACTCCAACAATTGGTTAAAGCAGGATTGGTATCTTCAAGCAAAGGTCCTAAAGGTGGCTTTTATTTATCAGAAGAAAATTTACAAAATAATGCCTGTAAGATTCTTCACGAAATTGATGGAGAAGATGTTTTTAGCCATTGTTTTATGGGCCTTCCTCGTTGTGGTGACAAAAATCCTTGTCCTGTGCATCATATTGTTTCTCCATTTAAGGATAAATTAATGGCCAAATTTCAAAAACAAAGCATCAAAGAATTGTCAGATGAGATTGATGAAAAAGGGATGTATTTATCCTTAAAAGATTCTTGATTTTTATTAAGTCTTTGAGAATGAAAAATATATAAATTTTCATTAATTTAATCTATTTTTGACCAGCCATATTTTCATTCCTTTTAATTTAATTATTTCTTACTAAATTTATTGTAGTTTCCTTTTCCTTAATTAGATGTAATCTAAATAATGTTAGCTGACGATTATCATGTTTTTTTCTGAAAGTCAGTTGTAAATTTGCCTATATAAAATACTAATTAGTCTTTTATTATTTTTTTACTAAAACAAAATACCAATTATGTTATCAAAAAAACAAGCAAGATTCTTCTTTCTCGGCGGAACAGCTGTTACGTTCCTGATTTTTATTGGGTTGACGGTGTTCTCGTTATCAAAAGCACAGGATCAATCTCACGAAGAAAATTTAACAGAAGCAGTTGTCAAAGGAAAACACATCTGGGAAAAAAACAACTGTATGGGCTGCCATACTATTTTAGGTGAAGGTGGATATTATGCACCAGAACTAACAAAAGTGATTGAAAGGAGAGGGGAAGGTTATGTGAAAGCAGTACTTATGTCACCTGTTCCATGGGCTCCACATGGGCGAAAAATGGTAGCCTATAAAATGTCTAATGAGGAAGCTGAAGATGTCATCGCATTTTTAAATTGGATTAGCAAAATTGATTTGAATGGCTTTGACAAAATAGTTTCACCACTGGCAAAGGAATCAAAATAAAACGAAAAATTATATGAAAATTTGAATTAACCAAATTTCATATTTTAAAAAACTTTAAACTTAAGAAAATGAAATATAAATCACAAAAAGTAGCCTACTGGTTTTTTGCCTTATGTATGTTATTACTGGTTTTGCAATTGACCTATGGTTTTATCATGGCATTTGCCCACGCAGGAATGGATGGATTACACAATTGGATTCCATTTAATACTGCAAAAGCTGTTCATACCAACTTATTAGTCGTTTGGCTATTATCTGGATTTATGGGGGCAGCTTATTATATTATTCCCGAAGAATCTCAAAATGAATTGGTAAGTGTAAAATTAGCTTATGTCCAATTGATTTCCTTAGCAGTAGTCGGTGTTGTTGCAATTGTTGGATATCACTTCAATTATTGGGAAGGACGTAAATTTTTAGAAATTCCAAGACCTTTAGATTATTTGGTCGTGGTCAATGTCCTCCTATTTATGGGGCTGATATTATTGACCTTATTCAAAGGTAAAAGAAAAACAACAACGGCTCTAGTCTTATCTATGGGATTGTTGTTTGCAGCATTGTTGTATCTGCCAGGAATGATAGATTTTGATAGTCAAGTATTGGATTCATTCTTCAGATGGTGGGTTGTTCACCTATGGGTAGAAGGTGTATGGGAATTGATTATGGGAGGTATATTATCTTTCTTATTGATTAAATTGACTGGAGTGGATAGAGAAGTAATTGAAAAATGGTTGTACGTAATTGTAGGATTAACCTTCCTATCAGGAATATTAGGTACAGGACACCACTATTACTATATCGGAGTCAATAAGATTTGGTTAATTGTAGGTGGTATTTTTTCTGCATTAGAGCCTTTGGCTTTCTTGGCTATGGCATTGTTTGCAGTAAATATGTATAGAAAAGGAGAGAAAAAGCATCCAAATAAAATTGCATTGTACTGGACAATTGGTTCATCCATTGTTTCTTTTATAGGAGCTGGTCTTCTTGGATTTGCCCATACATTGCCACAGACAAATATATATACACATGGTACATTGGTAACCGCAATGCATGGTCACTTGGCATTCTGGGGTGCTTACGCAATGATTGTTTTCGCAATTATTAGTTATGCTTTACCAAATTTGACAGGACGTAAATTTTATGATAGTGCAAGAGGTCGATTAGCGTTCTGGTTAGCTAATATTGGCATGATTGGGATGACAGTTGCCTTTGGTGTAGCAGGGGTTGCTCAGGTTTATATGGAACGTAAAATGAAAATAAATTTTATGGAAGTACAAACGGAAATTGAAGTACATTTTTGGGTGCTGATTATAATGGCTACTCTGTTTAGTACGGGTATTACGTTGTTTATTGTTGAGTTTATGAAGCATGGTCGTCCAAGTGATGAAGCTTTGGAAATAGAAGCATAATTTACAAAAAGAGTGATTCAACTCTAGTATAAATTGATATTAAGCAAGGAAACTTTTCTACTCATTGATGGTGGGTAGAATAGGATTCTTGTGCCTTTAAATAATTAATCTTTAACTTAACTTTTAACTAATGAAAAAATTAAAATTTGCCCTATTATTTCTGTCTAGCATTTTTATGTTTAGCTGTGGAGGTGATGGCGATACTTCTACAAAACATGAAGTTGCAAAAAAAACAGATGATGCCAGTAAAGGGGCTGGCTCAAAAGAAATTTCAATTACAAGTGCAGAAATGGAACGTGGTAGCCAGATTTTCTTCGATAAATGTGCGGGTTGTCACGGCTCTAGTCGAAAAGGAGCTACTGGACCTTCATTGTTGCCAGATGGAGATGGAAAAAGTCCTGCGACAAAAGCATTGGGGACAGCAGGTATTAAAGTGTTTATTGAATACGGTACACCAGGTGGAATGCCTGAATGGAAAGGTATTCTTTCAGATGAAGATATCGAATTGATGACTCGTTTTTTACAGGTAGATCCTCCTCCAATTCCACCTTTTGGAATCGATAAGATGAAGGATACTTGGAAATTGAAAGTACCTGTTGCAGATCGTCCTACCAAGCCACAGCATAAGAGAAATATTGATAATTATTTTGGTGTGATTATGAGAGATGCAGGTAAAGTAGCTATTATTGATGGTGATACTAAAGAAAAATTAGTGGTTTTGAAAACAGGTTTTGCCGTTCATATTTTGAGAACTTCTGCATCTGGACGATATATTTACTCAGTAGGTCGAGATGGTAGAATTACAATGATTGATACATATACAAAAGTGCCTCAAATCGTAGCGGAAGTAAGAGCAGGATTAGATTCTAGATCTGTTGAAGTATCAAAGTACAAAGGCTATGAAGATAAATATCTTGTATTTGGTGGATATAGTCCAAGTCACATTGCTATTTTTGATGCCCAAACTTTAGAGCCTATCAGTGTAACTCCTACTGCGGGTAAAGCTTGTGATGGAGACCATGAGTTTATTGAAGAAGCACGGGTCGCTTCTATTGTTGCTTCTCATACAGATCCTGTTTGGATTTGCAATGTGAAAGAAAGAGGTATGGTAGATATCGTGGATTATACAAATCCCAAGAAACCAAAGATTACTGAAATTCCTTCTGCAAGATTTTTGCATGATGGGGGATGGGATTCTTCTGAAAAGTACTTTTTAGTGGCGGCGAATGCAAGTAATAAGGTGGTTGTCATTGATGTTCCCAATAAGAAATTGGTGAAGATTATTGATACAGGAATCAAGCCTCACCCTGGACGTGGTGTAAACATCAAAAACAAATGGGGTAATCTTTGGGGAACTTCTCACTTAGGGGAGAATAAAATTTCCTTTATTAAAACAAACCCTGGTAAAGGACAATGGACAGTTGTGAAAGAAATCAAAGGTTCTGGTTCTGGTGGTGGATCTTTATTTGTGAAGTCTCACCCTAAATCTCATCATTTATGGTTGGATAGAACACTAAACCCTAAAGCAGAATTGAACTCTGCGGTTGATGTTTTTGATACCCGTACTTTAGAATTGGTTAAAACACTGAAAGCTCCTGAGGGAGTAGATGGTAGAGCAGTGCACTTTGAGTACAACAAAGCAGGAGATGAAGTATGGGTTTCTTACTTTATGGGTAAAAAATCTGCTATCGTTATTTACAACGATAAGACTTTGAAAGTGAAGCAGATTATTCAAGGTGATTGGGTAGAAAATCCAACTGGAAAATTCAATGTGTACAATACAACACATGATATTAATTAAAAACAATATGCAAGGTGAGTTGAAAGTTTTCTTTCAACTTGCCATTCATATTATACTAGATTACTTCTGAAACATTTAAATAATTTAAATAATAGTATTAGTATGAAAAAGATTATAAATATTTGTTTGTTACTTACACTTTTTGGATTTGAAGTAGCAGCACAACAGTTTGATTTATCAGCGGAAATAAGACCCCGTTTTGAAAGCAAACATGGTTATAAATCATTGATTGGTAAAGGAGTAGATGCAGGAAATTTTATTTCTCAAAGATCTCGTTTAAATTTTAAATTTAAGCAAAATAATATCCAATTGGGTATGACAATGCAAAATGTAAGAGTTTGGGGCGATGTAAGTACGCTTTCCGCTAAGGACAATGCTAGTAATTTACATGAAGCTTGGGCTACAGCTATTTTGAACGATAAATTTGCGTTGAAATTTGGACGCCAAGAAATTGTGTATGATGACCATCGTATTTTTGGTAGTGTAGGTTGGGCACAACAAGCTCGTAGCCACGATGCATTGATTGTGAAAATTACACCTACGGAACACCAAAAGTTAGATATTGGTTTTGCCATGAATGCAGATGGACAAGGTGGAGTCGATAAGTTGTATAGTGGTGTAGCAGGATATAAAAATTTCCAATATGCTTGGTATCATGGTGATTTTAATAAACTGGGATTGAGTGTTTTAGTTTTGAATCGTGGGGGAGAATATCAGAAAGATTCTGTAACTCAAAAAGTGGATTATATGCAAACGGTAGGTCCAAGATTTACTTATAAAGCAGGAAAGTTCAGTGCAAATGCTGCGGCTTATTTCCAAACGGGAAAATCTATAAATAATGATGTAAAAGCATCTTATTATGCTTTAAATTTAGGTTACAAAATCATGGACAATTTGTCTTTTGGTGCTGGTATGGAATATCTTTCTGGAAAGGATATGAATGATACTGAAAAAACAATTAAATCATTTGCTCCTTTATTTGGAACCAATCACAAATTTAATGGCTGGATGGATTATTTCTATGTAGGAAACCATGGTGGCTCAGTTGGTTTGATGGATATTAATGCAAATTTGGCTTACAAAAAGAATAAATTTTCTGCCAAAGTTATCCCACATTTCTTTTCATCTGCAGCTGATATTTACAAAGGAACAACTAAGATGGATGCCAACTTAGGTACAGAAGTCGATATGGTTGTGGGTTATAAAATTTCAAAAGGAATTACTGCAAAAGCGGGATATTCTATGATGTTTGCTACAGAATCTATGGAAATATTGAAAGGTGGATCAAAAGATGAATCCAATACTTGGGGATGGTTTATGTTTGTGTTTAAACCCACTTTGTTTTCTTACAAGAAGATGAATAATTAATATAGAAAGATGTTTTAGTTTTTATTTTTGATAGAATGCGGGGGCAAAATTGGATTTTGCCCCCAATTTTAAATTTATTTTTAATGAACAATAATAATAATCCATATTATCAAGAAGTAGGTAAGGAAGTTCAAGTATTTGAGCATACCTATAAAAATAAAATCCCCTTTCTTTTAAAGGGTCCAACGGGTACAGGAAAATCTCGTTTTATTGAGTACATGGCCCATCAATTGGGCAAAAAGCTCATCACTATTGCCTGTCATGAAGAAACATCATCTACAGATTTAATCGGAAGATTTATTATCAAAGGAGCAGAGGCTGTTTGGATAGATGGTCCTTTGACAATTGCGGTGAAAGAAGGGGCTATTATCTATTTAGATGAGATTGCCGAAGCTCGCCCTGATGTGATTGTGGCAATTCATTCCTTGACGGATCATAGGCGGGTTTTGTTTATTGATAAGTTGGGAGAAGAGATTAAAGCACATGAAGATTTCATGTTGGTCGCTTCCTTCAATCCAGGTTATCAAAAGGGTTTTAAAGAATTGAAACCTTCGACTAAGCAGCGGTTTATTGCCATGTCTTTTGGATATCCTGAAGCAAAAATTGAAACAGAAATTTTGGTCAATGAAACTGGAATTGAAAAAAACATAGCCAAACAATTGGTGAATATCGCTAATAAAGTGAGAAATTTAACAGAATTGGGATTGACAGAAACGGTTTCTACAAGATTGCTTGTAGATGCTGCGAAGTTGATTCATTCGGGATTACCAAAACGATTATCTGTTGAAGTTGCCATTGTGGAGCCTTTGACCGATGATTTGGAAATTATAGAAGCGTTGAAAGATCTTTGTAATTTAATGATATAATTCCATCTATTTAGAAGAATAATTTAAAAAATAAAATCGAATAAAATGAAAAATTTAATAATTTTAGTACTAGTGTTTTTCGCTATCAATAGCAATGCTCAAAATGTTGAAGAATATATCACCATGGGCGAAAAATATAAGAATCAAATCTTTTATAGCCTTGAAAATGGAGTAGTTGCGACTGTTGAAAACAAGGGGTGGGATATTGCTTTTTCTTGCTCAGGGCGTGGAGCTGCAGGAAGTGCTATTTTGATTAATGAATTATCTACTACGCTTTGGAATGGTACACAAGATACTTCTCAGTGGAATAGTATAGATACCACTGATTTGAATAATTGGGAGCGTTTACTCAATTCTGATACCACTTGGACCAATGGTGCATTCAATGCTCATCGTGGAGCAACAGGAAATTTTGATATGGGGTGGGGTGTACTCAATCCGCAAAATAATTTTTGGACGCTTGGAGATTCAATCTATGTCGCTAAGGTAGGTCCAAATTTTAAAAAAATATGGATTTTAAGTTTGAAACAGGGGGTATGGGAATTTAAATATGCTGATTTAGATGGTAATAATGAAAAGACGATAAGTTTTGATAAAAAGGATTATCCCAATCGAAATTTTTTATATTTTAGTTTTCAAACGGGTGAATTTATTGATAGAGAACCTGACAATACTACTTGGGATTTGACTTTTGTCAAACATCAGGATGAAGTCATTCCGGGATTAATTATTCCAGTTACCAGTGTATTTTCTAATGTGAAAGTATGGTCTGCGAAATCAAATTTGGGCTCTTATGATGATGCGATTGCTGCTACACAACCATTGACTGCATTTACTCAAAAAATTGATAATATTGGTCGAGAATGGAAAAAATTTGATTCATCTATTCCTGGATGGTCTGTTTTTGATAATAATGCTTATTTCGTTTATAATTCAGATAGTACTCAATTGTACCGTATTGTATTTACAGGATTTGCGGGGCAAGATTCAGGTGAAGTTTTATTTGAAAAAGAGCTTTTACAAACGGTAGATGTTACAGATGTTGATCATTTTAACCATTTAAAAATCATGCCTTCTGTAGCAAAATCTTCTACGGTAGTATTTTTAAATGCTCAACAACAAGCGTCTATTGAGATGAAGATGTACAATATGGCAGGAGAGCAGGTTTATGAAAATCAAGTGGAAATTTTGGAAGGCATTAATTTATTGCCAATAGATTTGAGTCATCTTCCACAAGGGATTTATTTGGTTAAAGTAGGAAATAGCCAATGGAGTTCGACTTTGAAATTGATTAAAATTTAAGGTTTGTTGATAAATACTCATGAAAAAACAAATTTTAAAAAAAAATAGTACTTATTAATTATGAAACCCAGACCAAAAAGTAAAATACATTTTACACCGAGAAACACATGGTTTGGGTTTCTTTTTCTCTTCTTTTGGTCAAATTTCACATTTGCTCAAATTAAGATTATGGACAGTGAGACAAAACTTCCTTTGCCATTGACTCATATTAAGTTTACAGGTTTAAATGGCGATGAAAAAGGAAAAATAAAATGGGAAGTATCCAATGAAAATGGGATTGGGCTGATGCCTTTCCAAGGCAAAAGTCAAATTGAAGTTTCATACGTTGGGTATGAAAAGTACAAGGATACGATATTCCCAAATATGGAAAAAACCATTTTTTTAAAGCCAATTGCCTTTGGATTGAGTGCGATGGTCGTGACCGCACAATTCGTTCCACTAGAAATTACAGAATCCGTTTACAATTTAAAAACCATTCAAAAAGAAGTCATTCAAGAGCAAGGGGCTACGAATCTAAGAGAAATTTTAAATACACAAATAAATTTCAAAACCAATAATGGGCATGCCAACGAAACCGCCATCAATCTCAATGGGCTTTCTGGAAATCATGTGAAATTTATGATAGATGGTGTTCCCATTGAAGGTCGTTTAGATGGAAATATTGATCTTTCTCAAATCAATTTGGACGATATTGAAAAAATAGAAGTGGTGGAAGGGCCTACATCCGTAGCGTATGGTACCAATGCCCTTGGCGGAGTCATTAATATCATTACTAAAAAGAAACAATACAAGAAATTGGCTTTGCAACTAAAATCATATTTTGAAACCGTAGGTCAGTATAATCTATCTGCAAATTTTGGTTTGAAAAAGCAACGAAATCTGTTTAAATTTTCATTTGGAAGAAATTTTTTTAATGGATATTCTCACGAGAAAGGGCGATTTAAAGATTGGAAACCTCGAGAACAATATTTTGGAAAGTTTTTATACTCTAGGAGAATTCATCACATGAGATTATCTTTGATTACGGATGGTTTTCACGAATTGATGGTCAGCAGGGGCGTTCCCATTGGTCCTTATAATGTGACTGCATTTGATACTTATTTCAATACAGGTAGATGGAATAATAAGGTCCTTTTTCAAGGTAGAATAAAGAAGCATAACTATTTGGATATCACTGCATCACAATCTTTTTATAAGCGTACACGAAATATCTATTTCAAAGATTTAGTGACTTTAAATAAGCAACTCACTTCGAGCCTGAGTGATCAAGATACGACTGTTTTTAATACTTATTTGTTCAGAACCGTTTACAATCGAAATGCAGATAGTGCAAAGGTGAATTTCATGGTAGGAACAGCGTTGAAAAAGGATATCATTCATGCAGATAGAGTGGTTTATAAGACGCAAACCATCAGTGATTTATCTCTTTTTGGAAATATAAGTTATCATCCAATTTCTAAAATCACTTTACAACCCGCATTGCGATATGCCTACAATACAAAATATCACGCACCGCTAACGCCCTCGTTTAATTTTTTACTGAATTGGAATAAAAATACAGATATAAGAGCATCTTATTCTGAAGGATTTCGAACGCCAAGTTTGAAAGAGTTGTTTATAGAATTTCATCTCAATTCAAGTATAAATTTATATGGCAATGATGATTTAGATGCGGAAACATCACGGCATTGGAATATTTCCATAGACCGTCGGTACAACAAAGGTTTGCATCATTTTCGTTGGAATACAAAATTATATTATTCTAGGATTGAGCATTTAATCCAATTGGTGCGCATCTCTCCTGTCAATTGGAAATATCAAAACTTAAGTAATTTGACTACAATAGGGGGCAATTTGGGCATAAATTACGAATATAAAGGGCTACAGTTGAACAATACTATTGGATATTATGGAAATAGACAGGGGCAATTTGAAAGTGAAGATGTTTATCCGCCACAAGATTTTTCTATGGATATTACATCTCAAATTCGATATAGTTTTAAAAATCCAGATTGGTCAATCCTACTCAATTATAAATATACGGGAGAAGTCAATAATTATTATTTTGATGATGAAAAGCAAATTCAAAAGAGTAGAATAGGAGATTATCATACACTAGATTTGACCACAACAAAGATTTTTTTGAAAAAGCAATTGGAAATTACCGCAGGAGTAAAAAATTTATTGGATGTGACTGCTGTCGAATTGGTGGGAGATGTGATTGGAGTGTCTAGTTCAAATGGTGCAACAAAATTGAATGTACTATGGGGGCGAAGTTTTTTTGTTTCAGTAAATTATGCTATAAAAAAATAAATAATGAAAAACGTTTTTCTTTTTATTGGAATCATCTTCATTTTTTCAGCGTGTTTGAAAGAAGAAAAACCTGTTTTACCACCCAAGCAAGGCGATATTGAAACCAAACAAATAGAAATAGGATATCCTTATAAATATCAGGTTTATTATGATTGCAAATCCAATGAAGTGGTCAGAATGAACAATCGATTTGATTGGGATTTATCTTTTGAATCTGGGAAAGATGGATTTCATATTTTGGCTAATACAGCTCGTGGAATTTTTATATCTAATCTAGGTGAAATTGATTTTGAAACGATCATTGATTCAAGTAAAATTGCATGGAATTGGGATGATGAGCGTGGAGATTTGTCGGAAACGGCCATTGGAGATTGGAGAGCAAAAAACGAAGTATTTATTATTGATTTGCAATACGATTTGAAAGGCCATCATCTTGGGTATAAGAAACTGAAAATTTTAGATGTATCAGAAACGAAATATCATATAAAATCAGCCAATTTAGATGGAAGTGCTATGCAGAAATGGGAAATTATTAAAAATCAGAATCTAAATTTCGTACATTTTAGCTTTAAAACGGGCACTTTGGAACTGGAACCTGATAAAAATGACTGGGATTTACTTTTCTCTAATCATTATCACAAATTCAGCAATTTACCTTATCCTTTTGTATTGACTCAAGTCTTAATTAATAAAGAAAATGGTGTAAAAGTAGCGGAAAATAATGATGCAAATTTTAAAGAAATCGTATTGGCGGATACTTCAAAATATGAATTTACTAATTATTGGGATGAGATTGGTTATGATTGGAAAATCAGAAATGGACAAGATAATTCTTTTACTATAGATACGAATAAATATTTCATTATAAAAGATACCGAAGGTTATTTTTTCAAACTTAGATTTATTGATTTTTATAATCAAAAAGGTGAGAAAGGGTATCCAAGGTTTGAGATTCAGTTGCTTTGAGGGATTAGGAATTATGAATTATGAATTAGGAATTGAGAATTAGGAATTAGGAATTCACGTTCCTTGTCTTGGTACAGAACAAGCCGCTTTAGTAATTCTGAAAATTGAGTAATTCTGAGAATTCTGATTCAGACAAAAGAGAATTAGGAATTAGGAATTCAAAAATGTTTTGCTAAGTTGGTGGACATATGTTTTTATGTGTATATTTTTGCATTAGAAATGAAGGAATAAACCCATTACCCAATAAAATAATAACTCAATAAATTTTCAAAGATGTCACTAGACGAATACATATACGGAAAAATAGCAAAATTCTTTAAAGTAAAGAAGCAAAAAGCCCTGCTTGAAGCGGAAAATACTGTGAAATTGGAGGATATAAAACAGCGATTAACTATCTTTTCAAGGGCTATTACAGGAAATGCTATTGATGTTTACCCCGCAGAGCGAGAGGGCGGCTACAAAAATAATAATTTCTTTTTGCCCAGCTTTTATGCTGAATTTGATACTTACGAACAAAATTTATCATTTTATTTATTCCGAATTTTATATCTTTCTATTCAGAAAAATAGGAATCTCAATTGGCATGAAGGAGAGAATCACGATTTGGCAGATAGTCGATTGAAAGCAATAGAATCATCCGATGAAATTCTGAAAATATTGTTTGAAGAATATCCCATTACCAAGGAAATATATCAAGAATTAATAGCTCATTACAAAGCGAAAATCACTGAAAAACAAGCTGTTGATTACTCTTTCATTTACGGAAAATGGATGCGCAATCAAAAAGAAGATACTTCAAATAATAAATTGCAAAATTTTAATAATAAAGTTAAAAAAGCAATTGAAGAAGAAATTACCACCATTCTAAAAGCCAATCCCGTCGAGGAAATGACAACCTTACAGATTGATAAAAAACAACAAGAGGATTATGTGATGACGCATGATTTTGAGAAAATGGATATCGCCGAAGAATGGGATGGGGGCTGGCGTGATTTTGATGGAGATGATGAATTGGAAGACCATAGCAATGCACTTGACGAGACCAATATGAAATTTACCGTACGGGTTGATGATGCGACTCATTCTATTTATCAAGCGGATTTTGTGGAGAATATAAATGTAAAAGAGAGTGCAGAAGCCCAATCAAGTGATTTCTATATCGCTTACGATGAATGGAATTATGCTACCAAATCATACAAAGCAGAATTTTGTAAGGTATATCCAAAAAAAATACTTGAAAATGATATCAATTATTATAAAAAGACCATTAATGACAACGCTTCAACCTTGATGGGTTTACGAAAAATGCTCACCAATATCAATAATAAAATGCAACAACGTAGAAGACAATCTCAAGGGGACGAGTTTGATATTGATGCATTGACAGATATGTATTTGGACATCCATTCAGGGCGAACACCATCAGAAAAAGTATATCTATCAAAGCGAAAAAAGGAGAAAGATTTGTCAATTTTAATGCTGTTGGATATAAGCTTGTCGAGTGATGGATATGCTGCTAATAATCGAGTAATTGATGTGGAAAAACAAGTTTCTATTCTTTTCGGAGAGATTCTCAATGAGTTTAACGTTGATTTTGCAATTGATGGATTCTATTCTAAAACTAGAAATTATTCCACCTATTTGAGTCTGAAAGGATTTGATGAAGATTGGGCTAAAAGCAAATACAGAATTGGGGCAGCCGAACCTGAAGGATATACTCGAATTGGAGCAGCACTTCGACATGCGGGCTCTCTTTTAGATAAGCGAGATACAAAGAATAAATGGGTGATTTTGATATCCGATGGAAAACCCAATGATTATGACCGATATGAGGGTAAATACGGGATAAATGACGTCAAACAAGCCTTGCGAGAGTTGAACGAACGAAATATTAATTCGTATGCACTCGCAATCGAAGCAAATGCAAAATATTATTTGCCGCAAATGTTTGGAGCGAATCATTATGAAATTTTGACAACGCCCGTTGAATTATTGCAGTCTCTAGTGAAATTATATGAAAAAATCAAACATAAATAAGTATGAAAAGAGTAAAAATAGTATTTGCCATCGGTTTACAATTGGCGATGGTGGCATCGATTGGGAGTTTTGTGGGTTGGCCCTTTATGATGATGGTGTTGTATGTTGCAATAGCTTTTATGTTTGTATCCATAATCCTTTTTATAATAGAAATGAGTAAAGATTAGGGGGG
>CAMZLN010000099.1 GCA_947311465.1 uncultured Saprospiraceae bacterium | reverse complement strand
CCTCCAGTACTTCCCTCCTTCACGCCCCCACGTCCTCCATTATTTTATTTTTTTATTGTTTTTAGGATTTTAGGATTTCAGGACTTCAAGACTTCACGGACTTGGTGACTTCACGGACTTGGGGACTTCACGGACTTGGGGCTTATGATGGAAGTCTCTTTTTGAAATAGTAGAAAAATAACTGAATGCATTTCAGTATCTAATTTTTTTATGGTAATTTCATGCAATTATTATTGTAGAGAAAACTTAACAAAAATGAAAGAAAAAGATGCCTATTCCGCTGTTCATTATGACAATTATTTGCAGTTGGACAAAATTTTAGATGCTCAAAGCCCTAGGAGTACAGAATTAGGAAAACCAGCCCATGATGAAATGTTGTTTATAGTAATTCATCAAGTATATGAGCTGTGGTTTAAGGAGATTATCCACAATTTGAGTTCCATAATGGTCATGTTTGAAAATGACGAAGTTGATGAAAAAAATATAAGTATTGCAGTAGGAAGGCTCAAAAGAATTATAGAAATACTAAAGGTTTTAATTGACCAAATCACTATTTTGGAAACAATGACCCCATTGGATTTCTTGGATTTCAGAAATTATTTATTGCCCGCTTCTGGATTTCAGAGTTTCCAATTTAGATTTGTAGAAGTTGCCTTAGGACTCAAAAAACCAAAACGAACCACTTATGGTCAGAAAGACTATCAAGAGCCGTTTTCTAAAGAACAAATTGAGAAGTTGAATGCTTTAGAAAATAGCAATTCCATGTTGCAATTATTAGAAAAATGGTTGGAAAGAATTCCTTTTTTAGAATTTGGCGATTTTAATTTTCTGGAAAAATATCAATCTTCTATCGATAATATGCTAAAGAATGATAAGGAAGCAGTGATGAAGTCTAAACATATAGATGAGGTTCAAAAAAATCTACGATTAAGAATGCTTGAGGAATCCAAAAAATATTACAAAAATGTATTTAATGAAGATAATCACCAAAAATTAGTTGATGAAGGTGTTTTAAAACTATCCTATAAAGCTACTTTTGCTGCCTTATTCATCAATTTGTACCGAGATGAACCGATCCTACAACTCCCCTATCAATTGCTCTCCTCATTTGTAGAAATTGATGAATTATTGACAGGATGGAGATACCGTCACGCTCAAATGATTTTAAGAATGCTGGGTAAAAAAATGGGTACGGGAGGTTCTGTTGGATATGATTATTTGAAAATGACCGCTGACAAACACCATATCTTTTTAGATTTATCCAATATTTCAACCCTAATGATTCCAAGATCTGAATTACCAAAATTACCATCTGATTTTGAGAAAATATTAGGCTTTCACTTTACAAATATGAATAAATAATGAACTTAGACTTATCAAATAAAAATGCACTCGTTGCAGGAAGTAGCCAAGGAATCGGCTTCGCCACAGCTATGGAACTAGCGAACTTGGGTGCAAACGTAACTTTAGTCGCAAGAAACGAAGAAAGGTTAACCAAAGCATTAAATCAACTTCCAAATAATGGTCAACAAAAACATAATATCTTAGTAGCAGATTTTAATGAACCTGAATTGCTACGAGCCAAATTAGAACGTTTTTTAGATAGCAATACAAATTTTCATATCCTTGTAAATAATTCAGGTGGCCCTCCAGGTGGACCAATTGTAAAAGCAGCTCTTGAAGAATTTCATATTGCATTTCAAAGACATTTAGCTTGTAACCACATATTGGCAACAGCATTGCTAGACGGGATGAAAGCCTTCGGATACGGGAGAATTATCAATATTATCTCAACTTCTGTAAAGCAACCATTAAATGGATTGGGGGTGTCCAATACTATCCGTGGAGCAGTTGCCTCATGGGCAAAAACCCTTGCGAATGAAGTTGGACAGTTTGGAATCACAGTCAATAATGTCTTGCCGGGTGCGACAAAAACAGTTCGTCTTTCCAGTATTATTGAGAACAAAGCAGGTAAACTAGATAAATCAATTGGCGATGTTGAGCATGCTATGAAATCCATTATTCCAGCCAAACGGTTTGCACAGCCAGAAGAGATCGCCAATGCGATTGCTTTTCTTGCATCTCCTTCCGCTTCCTATATTAATGGGATTAATTTGCCGGTAGATGGGGGAAGAACTGCTTCGTTGTAGGAAAGTGGAGAAGGTTAGGTGATTTTGCCTGTGCAAAATCTAGGTGAGCAGTTGAGTTGGATTTAGAAATATGGTCTCGTCTTGGTTTAGTGAGTTTATTTTATTATAGTAAAGTGTTGCTAGGAAATGGAGGACGGACTTCAGTCCGTTGTATTATTCAGTTAGCCACTATTGACGAAATAAATTTCATCAGACCTTCCACCTTAGTATAGCAACTCACCTACTCACCTAGGTTGTCGTTAAGACAACCGCCTAACCTTCTCAACTACTTAAAAATATACAAAGTCCCATCTAATGGCCAAGTATCCAATCCTACCGTAGGACTTTTTATCACCTTAGGATCATCTGTTTTACCAGAAAGATACAAACCATCTGTTCCATTTGTAGAATACAAACCAATGGGTAAAAAGTAAAATTGGTTAGATTTAAACTCTGTTGAATCGACATTATTTGCGCCATAGTGAAAATAAATTTCATTGGTCTTTTCAAACAATCTCATCTGAAAATTCACTCGATATGGATCTTGTTGACCTACACCAAATTCAAAATTATTCCATTCCACAATCACAATTCTATCGCCATCATCCCCTTCGATTTTATATTGCAAATCGTTACTTGTTTGATCTATAAATAAAGCCCCAAAAGGCAACAATTCAAATCCTGTTGCATCCGTTATATCTCCAGAGATTTCGTAAGAAAAAGTAGGCCCATAATCAAAACCAAAAAATAGTTTATCAAACTCAGTCCCACAAAAATTAAATTTAAAGCCTAAATCAATTTCATAAAAGTCATCCGAATTAATATCCAAATCCTTTCCATCAATAATATCTGAATATGTTTCTCCTTGGACAGTTACCGAATAACAAAAAGTCGAACCCTCAGGCTTTATTCCTGTTTCGTCATCTTTCTTGCAGCTTGAAATGAATACCAAACCCAGCAATAAAGAAAAAAGGATATTTGATTTTGAAGAAAAAGTAATCATATTTGTTATTTGATATCTAAAATATGCAAATGTACTCTAAAAAAATGATTCTTTGATAAATATTGGTACAGATACAAATGGTGATATTGATATTAATTTGGCAATAATGTATCATTTTCCAAATCCAAATAACATTTTTCAGTAAACCGTTTAACACAAATACACAAAAATATCAAATCTTCATCCCCTATATTCTTGATTCGCTGCGATTTGTCCTTTGGTATAAAAACGACATCTCCTGTTTTTACAATTCCAAACGATTTATGTCCAATTTCAATCTCTCCTTTTCCTTGTAAAATATAATAACTTTCGTCTATTCCTTGCAATGCATGCAGTTGAGTATAAACACCTGGCTCAACACGTGCCTGTGCGATTGACATATTTGGAGCAACTTCATCATTCAAAATCTCGATAATATGGCATCGTTCAGGTGTGAAAAATTCTTTTGTTTTATTCGTTTTATAAATCATATTTTGATGCTTTGAAATCTTGATACAATTCCATCATTTTTTCATAATGCACATAATTTGAATCCAATCGAGCATTCCATTTATTTTTCAAAGCATCTTTATTGGAAATCATCCTATCCAAATCTTTTAGAATCACTTTGTTGGATAAAAAGAAATCCATCAAGATAGGATGATCCATGCGATTTGCCCATTGTGAATTTTCTTTCATTGTTCCATAATATCCATCCACAGCATTACGCATTTCAGAGAAATTGACGACATCAAACTCATCATACTTTGCCAACATCATTGAAATATTTTGAAGCGTAGATTTCATAATCTGTAAAGGGTCGATATCATTTCTTTGAGCGGCAGTATTTTCAGAAGCAATTTCTAATTCCTTTTCCATTGGAGTCTGTAGAATATTTGGGCTAAAATTATTCTTGCGAATATTTTTACTTTCCAAAGACATTTCACAGCCATAATTTTCTTTAAAGAAATCATCTAATTCATCTGCTTTCAATACCAAATTCATCAAATTTTGTTGAATTTCATCTTTCATTTCAGAATAGATATCCGATAAATGAGTACGATAAGAAATATAAATGTTATTTTCAAAAACGCCTAAATTATAAGGAGCAACATTTGCCGATGATAAATATCTCAACAATTCTTTAAGTCCTTTTTTAGGCAAAGCATTGAGTGGCGAAGTGGCATATAAATAGTTGTTATTTACCACAAAAATTCTAATCAATGCACTTCCTTGATGAAATTCCCAATAATCTCGTCCTGCTCGACACAAAACTGGATTTACATTTAACTTTTTCAAACTATCTTCAACGAAAGTGGCAAAATGCGTTTTCTCAAACTCTTCAAATACGGAAGAATCGATATTATTTCCACAATTTGGACAAAACTCCGTTTCCTGATCAATAAAAGTATCACAAGAGTTACATTTTACACGATATTTGCCATCATCAAAATTAAAATCATTGATTTCTTTTATCAAATCCGAATGTTTAATTCCAAATCCCATATTATCAACTCCTTCAAATTTTGCAGTGGTCACAGCAACTACTATACCTTCATCGGTCAACATGGGTCCGCCAGAATTACCTGGATTTACTGCCGCATCTGTCTGTACGAAACTACGCCCATCCATAGGTTGGTCAGGAGAAGAAACAATACCCGACGTGAAAGCAAACGGAAGCCCCAATGGATACCCTGCAATATTGATTTTTTGATGATTTTTAACGATAATAGTTGGATCTATACTAATTCCGCTCGCTTGTTTTTTCAAGGAATCAACACTGAGAAAAGCCAAATCCACATCAGGATTCGCCATAATTACATGAGCGAGATATCGATCTTTATTTTGATCTTCTACTGCCACGAGTTTCGAGCCTTCTATAACGTGATAGTTGGTAATCAAAAAATCATGTTCTTTGACCTTAAAACCTGTTCCCGAACCACCCGCAGTGATTATTTTAAATATTGAGTTTTTAATTTTATCCATATCTCCACTTTTTAACCAAACAATTTAGAAAAAAAACTTTTCTTCTTATTCTTACCTGCTTCACTCACATTTCCATCCGCAATACTATTAAAAACTTTTAAAAGCTTCGGCGCCGCATCTTCGGTTGTTAATCCAACCACTTCTTCCATTACATTCTCAATTACCGCCTTATAATTATCGTCTAAATTAAAATTGTAAATATATTTCAACAAAGTATATTGTAAATAGTAGGACAAATTAAAATGCTGTTCTTTTTTATCATATTTAGACACTGTATCGGCATGTTTAGCTGCATGATCCTTCATGATTTGCACAGAGCTTCTCCATCGAATAGAAATCAATTTTTCAGTATGATAGATGTTTTTCAGCCAATCTTCCTTAGATTTCAAACAAAGTTTTTTTACAAAGTCAGTACCCCGATCCACTCGATAATGGTAGTCAATATCGTTGCTAAACATATTTCTAATATACTCTTCCAAATCAGATCTAATCTTTCCATTCAAATAAGGCATATTTGATAACTTCAACAATGTGATTGCTATTAAATCCCATTGATAACTATCCCATCTTTTTGCTTTAAAAAACTTAGAATAATTCTGATAATCTTCTAATATTTCAGAAATATGTCCCCAAACGGTTTCCAAATCGGATGCAGATAAATCAGTCTTTTTAGGTTCTTTGTAAAATTCAGCCTTATATTTATCAATAAAAATATCATCAAAATCATCCGAAAAGATAGCCACTTCCCTCAAAGTATCATACACTTTATTGGGTTGACACAAAATAATTGGCATTTCATATTTAAACCACAATTCTTGATTTTCCAAATGGATTTGCGCTAAAATAAGCGGACTAAAATTAACTTCCGCCACTTTTCTCAAAAGTGCGACTTCATTTGTTTTTTCTGTAATTTTGAGAAATGGAACATTGATACGAAAAATATCATTAGTAATGGTCAGTTGAATCTCGGCAGATCCCTGCATTTTGACAATATGTATATCCTTTTCGGTATCAATATCCTTTAATAAGTCAGGATTGATATAATTAATCACCAAAATCAATGATTTCCTAAATTCTTTCTTATCGAAAGCCGCTTTGGCTTCATCCCAAAATTTAATATCTACTTTTGGTTCAGCAGGACTTGATAGTGGCTTTTTATATCTTGGGAGTATATTTTCCATGGTTAAATTTGATGTCAATTGTAAGTGTTAGAGATACAACGAATATAATATGGAGATTGTTTATTACAATTAGACTTTATTCAAGATGGGAACCAATCAAAATAAAAAAGGAGCTGAAAAATTAATTTCAACTCCCTTTTGCGGAGGAGGAGGGATTCGAACCCCCGATACCCGTAAAGGTATGCTAGTTTTCAAGACTAGTGCATTCAACCGCTCTGCCACTCCTCCGTTTGTGCTTTTATTATAAAGCGACGCAAAGGTACATTTCCTTTTTGAAAAAAGAAACTGTTTTGCAAAAAAATTATTTAATTTTTATGAATTTTTGTACTTCAAGCCCATAATCATTGGTTACTACTAAAATATAAAAATCATTTTTTAATGTACTCACTGGAATATTGATAAATTTTTCTGGATTTAGCACCTGATTTGAAATAATTCCTTGACCATCTATTGAATAAATATCCAATTGAAGTGGGAAACGAACATCATCACCAATTTCTAAATGTAGAATTTCACTTACGGGGTTTTCCAAGATTGAAAAAATAGATTTTTTTAGAATATTTATGGATGAAACTTGTGTCACCATGACCGTAGAATCAAATTGACAAGCATTTGAATCCATAATTTTAATTAAATTTTCTCCAAATTTTAAATCTGAAAAATAATTATTAATTTGAAAAGGGTTTCCATTCACACTATATTGATATGGTGAAACACCTCCCATTACTTCTATTTCTATATTTGAATTCCCTTTTGGAACAACCACTATTTCCAAAGGATCTGGCGTCGTAAGCTGCACACTATTGGATCTCATCAAATTGTTGGCATTGTCTTTTACTTCAACAAAGTAAGTTCCTGGACCAAGATTGGTGAATTCAGTCAAAGATTCATATTTACCTGCATTCAGCCTTATTTTGTATGGCTGAGAACCGCCCGTGATTTTGGCTTTTAAAACAGCATCAACATCTCCATAGCATTTAAGTTCTTTTTCTAAAGTCAATTCAACAAACAAAGGCTCCAAATTGATGGTAATCATTGCTGATTCTACACATCCATTACGATCTCGCACCCATATCGTATGATTTCCTTCTTCTACAATAAATTCAGTTTGATTTGAAAAATCAACTCCATTGATACTATATTCAAAAGTACCTGCCCCATCACTTCCTTTTGCAATAATTTTATTATAATCAGCGAATAATTCCAATTTTAAAGGGCTTGGTTCTGTAATTTCAATAGACTCCGTAATTATGCTTTCGCCAAAACTGTCCGTAATCTTTACTGTATAAATTCCCGGTTCTAAATTTTCAAAAATATTACTTTTTTGAAAATCATCTAGAGTATTTATTTGATATTGATATGGGGGTGCTCCTCCCATTGCATTTACTACAAAACTACCAGAATTATCACCCGCACACAAAATATTACTTACATCAGCAATCGATGCTTCAAATATTTGCCCCAAGGCTTTTCCATTGATTTCGAGAAGACCAGAGTTGTCAGGATCTAGCCAATATTTGAGTTGATTCTGATGTTCTCCCCCACCATTCCAACTAATATGAAACCAACCATACCAATCAGAATTATACTGGCTTTCATTATCACAATTAGTATCACCGCCTTTGAGATGCCCTACAACTTGTTTTTTCTCATTAAATAACGGACTTCCTGAAGAACCTTTGTCTGTAGCTCCATATTCCCAATCATGCACTTCTAGAAAATGCTTTGCAGATTTACCAAGATGACGATAAACAGTTGCTTCAGCGCCTTCCATATTTACAGAAATTCTCTTAGCAGTTCCTTCAGGATGATGAATTCCAATACTTTTTGTAGGAAGTGCATCTGATGCATTCCATCCTGCAAAATACACATCCGCATCAGGATTCACAGGGTCATCGAGTTCTAGCAACAACATATCAGTACCCAATACAGTATCCAATTCAATATTTAATTTATGTTCAAAAGCTGCTCGAAAAATAGCCCCCGTATTGTACAAATTTAATTCTCCATCTCCATCAGAAAGATTTTCAGGCGTATTAATGTCACGACATGTTGAATTTTGATAATTCCAATAGACGACTACGGAAGACGCATTCTCCTCATCAATATTACAATGCGCAGCGGAAAGGAAATATGGCGTTTCATCTCTTCTAGCATTATTCAATAACACACCAGAGCAAAATCGTTCTCCATCAATAGAAATAACACCAACAGCATTGATTTGATCACGAAACTCATCATTGATTGGAAATCCATCATTTGCACCACATGCAACATCTACATGACAAGGAGATAATTTTCCATTTCGGCTAAAATCCACAAATCCATGATTGACATGTGTCAAAAGTAATTGAATATTATCTTTTTCAGCAATAGTAGTTTCCAATTTTAAACGAATCTCATCCCCAGGAATAATTGGTGTCCACAGTTGATTATGGACTTCATTATCAGCAGGAGTAAAAGGTCCATAAATTTTATGAGTTGTTAAACTTTCAATGGTCAGTTGAGTATGATTGGGTAAATGAAATAAAGAAAATCCTAGATTAATAGATAGTGCATTTCGAGATTGTAGGTCCAACGTCCAAGTTGCAACATCATCATGATACTGCCATGTTCCTTCGCTTTGTGGAGAAATATGAACATCAATCTTCTCCGCAAATCTATTTTCAGCTTTCCCCCTATAATGCTGTTGCATTTCAATATTATCTACAGAAGAAAATACGATTTTGTCGAAAGACTGTGCCTTAGTTGATTGTAAAACTAATAGGCATACCAAGATTAGAAAATAATTTTTCATCTAAAAAAATTACAAGTACATAATACATTCATGAAAATGGAACTGTGAAAAAATTAATGTACATTTTTAACTAATTCTGAACATTTATTTCTACACAAATTCAATGATAAATTTAAAAAAACTTATCCGTTGGGAAGTACTATTATATATGTGAATCTTTCTATTTAGTTACAAAGTGTTCAAGAAAGTTTTACATTATTTTTTTATATTTCAAACGAATTGAATTTCCAATGACTACAACATCAGAAAAAGCCATAAATAAAGCGCCCCACATAGGATTTAAAAAGCCCATCGCCGCAATTGGAATCGCAATCAAATTGTAAGAAAACGCCCAAAACAAGTTTTGCTTTATAGTTAATAACGTATGTTTACTGATAGCCACTGCCTTGACCAGTTGTTTTAGTTTACCATTAAGTAAAATAATTTGAGCTGATTTGATAGCAACTTGCGAAGCATTGCCCAAAGAAACCCCAATAGTTGCTCTTGCCAATGCAGGTGCATCATTGATTCCATCACCAATCATGGCTGTAGATTGATTATCAGAAAAAGCTTCAATATGTCTCAATTTTTCTTCAGGAGTTTGTTCTGCAAAATAAGTATCAATTCCTAATTCATTGGCAATATGAGCCGTTTTTGCTTCTTTATCACCACTGATGATTACTGTCTCAATTTTCTGTTCTCTGAAATATTGGATAGCATCTTTGGCATCATCTTTCAATTCATCTTCTAAATTGATACCCGCCACCCAATTATCATTGATCGACATATATATATCATGGTCATTAGGTACATTGTCATTATTCAGAAATTTGTAAGAACCAATCTTATAAGTATTTCCATCTTTATCCATTCCAAAGACCCCTAAACCCTTTTTTTCTTCTACGGTATCAAAAGCAATTATTTCTAGATGCTTTTTAGCAAAATGATTTACCAGTGATTTTGCCAATGGGTGAGAAGAATATTGTTCTAAACTATAAATCAATCGATCCAAATAATCCGAATCATCAGTTTTATAATCAATATTCTGAACAACAAAATCTCCCGTTGTCAATGTACCCGTTTTATCAAATACGACCTTTTGTGTACTTGCAAAAGTTTCTAAAGTCTGTCCACCACGAATCAATATCCCATTTCTTGCAACTCGCCCTACTCCTACCATTACGGCTGTAGGTGTTGCTAAACCCATAGCACATGGACAAGAAATCACCAATACAGCAATACCACGAATCAAAGAACTTTGAAAAGGAACCGCAAATCCAAAATAATTAATGACTACAGTCAAAACGGCTATTCCAATAACAACAGGAACGAAAATCGCGCTTATTTTATCTGCCAAACGCTGAATATCTGGCTTTTCTTGTTGCGCATTTTTCACTAAATCAATCATTTGTCGTAAGGTTGTTTCCTTCCCCACCGCTGTTACTTTCATCTTAATATTACCATCTTTCAAGGTAGATGCGCCAATTACTTCTCCATTGATCGTTTTCTCGACAGGGATTGACTCTCCAGTAAGCATGGCTTCATCAATCAAAGCACGCCCTTCAATAATAATACCATCAGAAGGAATTGTATCCCCTTCATTGACTTGACAAATATCTCCTTTTTTTAATTCTTTTACGTCAACAGAAATAATGCTACCAGACTTTGAAACGATATTGGCTTTTTGTGCTTCCAAATCAGAAAGCGCATCAATTGCCGTAGTGGTTTGCTGCACGGATCTATCTTCAATTAAATTTCCTAATAAAACCAAAGTGATAATTGTAGCGGTCGTTTCATAAAAAATATACTCATGCACATGCAAGTAAGTACCGATCAAACTATAGACAAAAGCGGCAGTACTCCCTATAAAAATCAAGACATCCATATTAGGAACACCAGCTTTTAAAGAATTCCATCCACTTTTTCCAAAATAAGTAAATCCTAAAATATAAACGGGCAAACAAACTGCCAATTGCACCCAGAAATTAGACAACCAAGGCAAAAAATCAATCCCAGACATATCTGTGAAATGCTTGATAACAAGTGGAATTGTAAAAATAGCCGCAAAAATCAATCTACGTGTAGGCGTCCAAAATTTGGGTTTCATATTATCACCAACTACTTCGTATCCCATTTTCCCGATACCTTTTTTGATATCGTCAATAGATAATCCAGAGTCTGATAAGGAAAATTTCACCTCACTTGTAGCAAAATTTACAGAAACATTTTCAAGCCCTTTTCGAGTCAAAAATTTGTCTAAACCCGCAGCACAATTACTACAAGTCATACCTTCAACATCAAGTTCAATTATATCGTTGTTCATTATTATTTTTTTAATTGGCTATTTAAAAACCTTGTGTTTTCAACTTTTTTTCTACCAATAAATTTGTCAATTATGTTTAAAATTAAACAAATTACGAAGAAAAATGTTCCTTAGAAACTGTAAAAAAAGAAACAAAACGCAAATTGAAAATAAAAAAATATTCAATTCGCTTTTCCCTTTCCAAAACTTATTCTATCTTTGCGTCGCTTCAACAAAAGCATTTATGGTGATTGTAGCTCAGTTGGTTAGAGCACCGGTTTGTGGTTCCGGGGGTCGCGGGTTCGAATCCCGTCTTTCACCCAAGATTAAAAGCAGTATGAATCCGTTGATTCGTGCTGCTTTTTTCATTTAATTGTACTATGTAAATTCAGAAAACATGCTTCAAATAGGAAAATTCAATAAACTCAAGATTGTCAAAGAAGTAGATTTTGGATTATATTTAGATGGTCATCCTTATGGTGAGATTTTACTACCCATTCGCTATGTTGAAGATTCAATGCAACTTGATGATATTATAAATGTTTTTATTTATACAGATTCAGAGGATAGAATAATTGCTACGACCCTAAAACCTTATGGAATTGTTGGAGATTTTGCAAATTTGAAAGTAATTGACACTTCCCAATATGGTGCTTTTTTAGATTGGGGCTTACCCAAGGATTTATTTGTTCCATTCAAGGAGCAAAATGGTAAAATGGAAGAAGGACAAAGACATTTGGTAAGAATTTATTTAGATAATACCACAGAAAGAGTTACAGCTTCTGCAAAAATCGCCAAATTTCTAGCAACTGAAAACGACACCTACCAAGAAAAAGATGCTGTAGAATTAATAATTGCCCAAAAAACAGATATCGGTTATAAAGTAATTATCGACAATGCCTATTTGGGCGTTTTATTTTTTAGTGAAGTATTTAGACCACTTTCTATTGGGCAGAAAATTTCAGGATATATCAAAAATATTAGAGAAGATAACCTGATTGATATTACCCTTCAAAAACAAGGATATATTAATGCGATTTCGGATACGACACAAGTAGTGTTAGACAAGTTAGAAGAGCTAGATGGAATGCTTCCAATATCAGATAAAAGCTCTCCAGAAGATATTTACGAACTTTTGTTTATGAGTAAAAAATCCTTTAAAAAAGCCATTGGTCAATTGTATAAAAAGAAATTAATCACTATTAATAAACATAATATATATTTAAAAAGATGATGATTCTCAATAAAACGTAACCTATTTTGGGTAATTTTATTAACATATTAAATAAATTATCAATTTCGCTTTCAACTATTCTCTTTTTAATGTATCTTTGTTTTGCTCAGTTGGACGCATTTTAATATCATCAAACTGACTTCCCTTATATCGTAAAACTTTTTAGTTTTATTTTCAAAAAATAATCCATTTCATTCTTGATTTGGAAACCATCAACCGCTTTACAATAAAATTCTACTGCATTGTTTAAAAAAAAAAAACAATACGGGATTCTATTGTAAAGTTTCATTATTTAGTTAAACTTAAAACACATGAACATGTCATTAAAAATTACCTTCTTTTCCATTTTATTCACATTAGGGCTCTTTGTCACAACGGCAAACGCAGAAGTCTATGTGAATGTAACCACTACTAGTAGTTGTGATGGCTCCAATTCAGGAACAGCAACAGCAAATGCAAGTGGTGGATGGGCTCCCTACACTTATTTATGGTCCAATGGGGCAACTACTGAAACAATATCAAATTTAGCACCCGGCACTTATACGGTGACGGTTACCGATATGGATCAAGCTTTTTCAAGTGCTTCTGGTACAATATCTGGGAATATGACTCTTGAAATGAATGCTTCTTTCGCAACATGCGACTTAAGTAGTGATGGAACAGCTACCGTAACAATTACTAGCGGAGGTGTTGGACCATACACCTATTTATGGAGTGATGGACAAACTTTTGTTGTAGCCTATAATTTATCCGCAGGAAATTACTCTGTAACCGTAACAGATGCAAATGGATGTACTGCTGTTGGAAATGTCACAGTAGAAAATGGTCCAGAAAGCGTCTGGTTAATGCCATCTTCTACAGATGCTGATTGCGGACAATGCAATGGTACAGCAGATCCTCATGCAATGCTTGGAATTCCACCCTATACTTATGCATGGAGTGATGGACAAACAAGTGCAATTGCAACTGGATTATGTGCAGGTACCTACACGGTGACAGTAACGGATCAAAGTGGATGTGCAAATTCCGCCGAAGTTACCGTTAATGGAAATAGTAATTTAACACTTTCTACAACTAAAACAGATGCTAATTGTGGACAAACAGGTTCTGCTACTGTATCTGTAAGTGGTGGAACAGCACCTTATACTTATTCATGGGATAATGGACAAACTACTGCAACCGCAACTAATTTAGGCGAAGGTAATCATAGTGTGACAGTTACAGACAGCGAAGGATGTACTGGAGTGATTACGGTTACAATTTCAAGCACAGGTATTAATTTAACAGCATCATCTTCTGATGCAACTTGTGGATCAAATAATGGATCTGCTACCGTAAATGCAAGTGGTGGAACAGCACCTTATACTTATTCATGGGATAATGGACAAACTACTGCAACCGCAACTAATTTAGGCGAAGGTAATCATAGTG
>CAMZLN010000098.1 GCA_947311465.1 uncultured Saprospiraceae bacterium | reverse complement strand
TTTTGCTATTTGAATGATCATGTTTTTTTAATTGTTAATTGTTAATTGTTAATTGTTAATTGTTAATTGTTAATTCTGATTCAGACAAAAGGGAATTGAGAATTAGGAATGTAGAATTAGGAATTAACAATTAACAATTAACAATTAACAATTAACAATTAACAATTAAAAAAACATGATCATTCAAATAGCAAAAGACATTTCAAAAAAGGATAAAGACCAATTAATTGAAAAATTGAATCACATTCAATATAAAGGGAATGAAGTACATACCCAATTTGGCAATTATATGATAGCCGTTGGGAAAAAAGAATTTGACATTAGAGCAGTAGGTACATTGCCAGGAGTAATTGATATTCATCGGGTTAGTGATAATTATAAATTGGTTTCTAAAAAATGGAAGGTCAATGATACCGTTATTGATCTCGGAGATGGAGTGACTATTGGAGCCGATGATATTGCTTTGATGGCAGGACCATGTTCTATTGAATCTGAAGAGCAAATTGAATCCACCATTTTGCATTTGAAGGAAATTGGTATCAAAATCATGCGTGGTGGAGTATATAAACCAAGATCATCGCCCTACTCTTTTCGAGGATTGGGAATGGATGGATTGAGATTATGGCATGAAGCTGCAAAACGACATAGCATCAAGATTATCACAGAGGTAATGATGGTGGAACAAATTGATGAGATGTTACCTTATGTTGATATTTTTCAAGTGGGAGCTAGAAATTCACAGAATTTCAATCTTTTAGATGCCTTGGGTAAAATTGACAAACCAATTTTATTGAAACGTGGTATCTCTGGAACTATCGAAGAACTTTTACAAGGAGCTGAATACATTTTCTCGAATGGAAATGAAAAAATCATGCTTTGTGAACGTGGCATTCGTTCTTATGAAACGGCTTATCGCAATACATTTGATATCAATTCAATTGCAATTTTAAAAGAAAAATCTCATTTGCCAGTTATTGCAGATCCATCACATGGAGTGGGGATTCGTCAATATGTAGAGCCCGTTGCTTTGGCATCTATACTTGCAGGTGCTGATGGGGTAATTGCTGAGGTGCATACCGTTCCAGAAAAGGCTTTTTCAGACGGACAGCAAACTTTAGACTATGGTCAATCTAAGAATCTATTTAATAAATTGAGAATGACTTGGGAATTGAAGAAGGAAATGGATAGGATGTAAATTGAAAAGATGAGTTGATTAGTCACTCCAACAAGTTGGATTTAGATGATAAAATGAGTTGACTTGACAAATGAAATAATATTATATTTTGAATCTTATTAAAAGGGCTATGAAAAGTTACCTTGATATAAAAAATCTGTTCAACATAAAAAACGCAATATCAAATGAATGATATTGCGTTTTTATTATTGCCCCTAGTGAAAATCTAACCAAATTTCTTGATCAGCCAAATTACAAAAGCAACAGTTCCAGCAAGATATAATAAACCCGCAAATATTCCTAATAGTAAGGATATACCAACACCTGTACTAGCCCCTGTTGATACAGCACCAACCGCCAAGACACTAGCAAGAATAGAAAGAACAATTGCTCCTCCCACTCCGATAATTGCATACCACAACCATTTTTTAACAGGATCATCTAAATCAATACCTTTTTTCAATATTTTTCCAACCAAATTGTGCTTCCACTTAGAAAATCTTTGCTTTAACGAAGCTCTTTTTTTCTTTACATTCTTAAAGAATTTTCCTTCCTTTTTAGTCTTTACAGCTGTTTCTGTAACAGGTGTTGTAACTGTTTTTACAGCATAAGACATAGGAGCATTCACAAAAAATGCCGCTAATAAAATGAAGAAGAATGTAAATTTTAAATTTTTCATAGATAGTTTTTTTTAATTAATAAATCCAATTTTTGACAATTGTCAATTTGGATGCAAAGGTAAATAAAAAAAAACCAAAGCCAAAAGGTATCACTACTAAATTACCTAAAAAGTAAAAAGTAAAAAGCTATTTATTATTAATATAAACTTCTTCATCCTTATACTTTGAAGGACACTTTAAAAGCATATCGGTTGCGAAGAAATCATCGTCTTTCATTTTACCAGTAAGCACGATTTGTTCAGACATTTCAAAATCTCGTGGTTTTTCTTGATGCATAACCACTTTCTTTTCCACGCCTTCGCTGTCTTTGATATAAAATGAAAAATAATTGGCATCCTTTTCAGGATTATAGACCATTGGCTTGTCTTTAGAAAGTTGACCAACGACTTTTACTTGACTGCTCGTCTTTGACGCCTCTGCAAAATTTGAATAAGTGGTCATTTCATCTGCTGCCATTGTGAGCATAGCTATCGCTCCTACTACCATGATTAAGGCTACTATATATATTTTCTTCATAATTGACTATTTTATTTTACAAAAATACAAAACTCATAGTAATAAAACTATATTTTCGGGAGATTATTATTACTTTTGGATGATTTTGTTTTATATAGTGGCTGGACGGAAACTCATCAAAATTAAAAATGTTTCTTTTTGCTCACACAAAACTTTTTTTAAGCCATATAAGAACATAAAGGAAAATAAGATTTCCAAAAGGATATTTATTTAATTTAGAAGATAGCTTATCAGACAAAACTAATTTTTAAATCTCTTTTCTTTTTGAATCTCTTTTAACAACGCATTATTCAACATCATTTTATGTCCATTATTGAATTACACAATGCAGCCATCAACTATAAAGATGTAAATATTTTCAAAAATGTAAATATTTCTATCCAAAATGGAGAATTTGTCTATTTGATTGGAAAAACAGGAAGTGGGAAATCCACTCTATTGAAAATTATGTATGGAGCAATCCCGTTATCAAAAGGTACTGGCAAAATAAATGGAACATCGCTTTTCGATATTTCAAGAAAGGATATTTTGACATTGAGAAGAAAATTGGGCATTGTATTTCAAGATTTCAAGTTATTAATGGATAGAAATGTATTTGAAAATCTAAATTTCGTTTTAAAAGCAACGGGATGGAAAGATAAGCAAGAAATTCAACAACAAATTGAGACCGTTTTATCTCAAGTCAATATGATTCAATATATTGATGAAATGCCACATCGTTTATCGGGGGGAGAACAACAGCGAATTGTCATCGCCAGAGCATTATTAAACAATCCAAAACTGATACTCGCAGATGAGCCAACAGGGAATCTTGACCCAACAACTGCGGATGAAATTCTTTCATTATTACTAAAATTAAATCAAGAAAATCAAGTAGCTGTTTTATTTGCAACCCATAATTACCGATTAATTGAAAAATTTCCCAACCGCATTTTGAAATGTGAAGATGGAAAAATTATTGAATCTAAGGTGATTTTACAATGAGAATTATTATTGCTATATTTTTTATTTTAGGACTATCGACAATCAGCCATGGTCAAAATAATAAAATGGAATTTGGTTTTGATGTACAACCTGTTCTAAGCGAATACGTATCATCGAAGTCGTTTACTTTTAGGACTTCCCTATTTTTCATTAAAAATATCGATGAAAAATGGTCTTATTCTGCGGGTATTGGCTTTTCAGATTTAGGACTCCAAAATACAACGATATTAGACACATCCAATATCAGAATCCAAGCAGGAGATTCAAAAATATATGCCTATCGAAAAGGGGCTTTTAAATATCAATTTATCTATTTTCCACTCAATGCTTTATATAAAATAAATCATCTGAATTTTTTAATGGGTTTACATCCCTATCTCTTTTATAATAATGAAAAAGATATTTCTAATGATTATATATTTCATACAACTTTACAAAACACAGTCTCTTCTGATCAAATCACAAAATTCAATTTCGTAGCAAATTTAGGTGTTGAATACAATTTGAGTCTTGGAAATGACTGGACGCTGCTTTTCAAATCAACAGGTTCCTATTTTTTAATTCCATTTAATAAACAAATTGATACGCCTAAAATAAAACAATTTAGTCTAGGATTGTCGTTTGGAATAAAAAGACTTTTATCTTTGGGGAATAAAAAAATAATAACAAATGGGAAATAAGTACTCCGTATTAAATGATAAAACCGCCAAAGCCAATCTAGGTGGAGGTGAAGTCCGTATAGAAAAGCAACATGCAAAAGGAAAATTAACGGCAAGAGAAAGAATTCACTTTCTATTAGATGCAGGATCTTTTGAAGAGATTGGGCAATTGGTCACTCATCGTACCAAGGATTTTGGTATGGACAAGCAAATCTTTTATGGAGATGGTGTAATTACGGGCTATGGTCAAATCAATAAAAGATTGGTATTTGTTTTTGCACAAGATTTTACCGTATTTGGTGGCTCATTGTCAGAAACACACGCTGAAAAGATTTGTAAAATCATGGATTTAGCATTGGAAAATGGTGCTCCTTGCATTGGTTTAAACGACTCAGGAGGCGCAAGAATCCAAGAAGGCGTGCGATCATTGGGTGGTTATGCAGATATTTTTTACAGAAATGTACAAGCCTCAGGCGTAATTCCCCAAATATCTGCTATCATGGGTCCGTGTGCAGGAGGAGCGGTCTATTCCCCTGCTATGACAGACTTTACGTTGATGGTAAAGAATACTTCCTTTATGTTTGTAACGGGTCCCAATGTTGTAAAAACAGTAACCAACGAAACCGTTACATCTGAAGAATTGGGAGGAGCATCAACGCATTCAACGAAGTCAGGAGTAACCCATTTAACTGCAATTCATGATCTAGATGCCATTAAAAAAATTAAGGCACTAATCAGTTATATGCCGCAAAACAATAAAGAAATCACGCCCATGTTACCATTTGAATTTGGTGATGAAAAGCGTCCAGAATTAGAAAATATCATTCCAGAAAATGCAAATCAACCTTATGATATAAAAGATGTGGTCAAAGGCATCATAGACAAGGATACCTTTTTTGAAATTCATCCTGATTTTGCAGAAAATATTGTAGTAGGATTTGCAAGATTGGGCGGAAGAAGTATTGGGATTGTGGGAAATCAACCCATGTTTCTAGCGGGTTGTTTGGATGTTCATAGTTCTACAAAAGCCGCAAGATTTGTAAGGTTTTGCGACTGCTTCAATATCCCACTTTTAGTCCTTGTTGATGTTCCAGGATTTTTACCAGGTACAGACCAAGAATGGAACGCAATTATTACAAATGGTGCCAAATTACTGTATGCATTCAGTGAAGCCACCGTTCCGAGAATCACATTGATTACAAGAAAAGCGTATGGTGGAGCTTATGATGTAATGAATTCAAAACATATAGGTTCAGACCTTAATTACGCTTGGCCAATAGCAGAAATCGCAGTTATGGGGGCCAAAGGAGCCAGTGAAATTATTTTCAGAAATGAGATTAAATCCGCAAAAGATCCTGAAGCAAAACTCTTGGAAAAAGAAGCTGAATACGCTGAAAAATTTGCCAATCCTTACTCTGCAACCGAGCGGGGTTTTATTGATGAAGTGATTCTGCCCGTTGATACTCGTCGGAAATTGATCAAAGGATTTAAGATGTTGGAAAAGAAGAAGAAAGCTTGTCCTGATCGGAAGCATGGGAATATACCGCTTTGAGAATTAGGAATTGAGAATGTGGAATTGTTACAACACTTTTAATTCCTAATTCCTAATTCCTAATTCCTAATTCCTAATTCCTAATTCTCAAAGCGGTATATTCCCATGCTTCCGATCAGGACAAGCTTTCTTCTTCTTTTCCAACATCTTA
>CAMZLN010000097.1 GCA_947311465.1 uncultured Saprospiraceae bacterium | reverse complement strand
GCTTTGAATTGAAAAGCATCCTTTTTTGCCCAGAGATGGATGATTATGCTTTATTTGATTTTATTTTAACAGGATTTGATTTAGAGTATGTATTATCTGTAAAGTTGAATAAGGACGAGCGTATGTTAAGCCAATGCTACAAGCATTGTCCATCGTAAGCTACATGCCATCATCTATTAATTCTCCATAGCAACATAAACAACTTGCCCATCCTTATTCAACTTTACAGATAATACATACTCTAAATCAAATCCTGTTAAAATAAAATCAAATACAGCATAATCATCCATCTCTGGGCAAAAAAGGATGCTTTTCAATTCAAAACTACTACCAAAATTACTCTTTACTATTGAAAATATATCTTCATCTGCTTCATCATTTATAAAATCAACATATTCATAAGTCGCTCCTTCTTGTTCAAAATCTCCTTTCAATATTGTCAAAATCTCGGGGACTACTGCTTCAATATTTGTCAATAATGTTTTAACTAATTTTAATTTCGCCTTCGAACTACTTGACTTTTCAAAATGTAGTGAAATATTAATACTTTTATCTCCATAGTACAAGGATGATTCATATTCTGATTCTAAGGATTTTAAGTCTATGGAGTCAAAATAGGGTAATTTGTAGGTTGATTTATTTAGTGATGTTTGAACCTTTTTGGGAATTAGCTTTCTAGTTTTCCAATCATATTTATAATTATAGTGCCGTTTATTATCAATCCCTACGTGATTAATGAACAATACGGGGGATAAATCTCCAGATATTACATTACTACATGAGAGAGATAAATGTTCTAATTGTGGTAAATTCTTAACCCAATCCAAATTATCAAAAGTAAAATTTATTAAATTTAATTCCTTTAAATTATCCATTTGACAAACGGTTTCTAATACATTTTTAATATTTTTACATGATTCAATTTCTAATCTAACCAAAGTATTTTTCACATTAACCAATCCTGAAATATCAGTAAGCTTTCGCATTCCATACAATTCTAGTTTTTTTAGATTTTTATACGTTATGAGAAAATCTAAATTTTGGATATCACCTTGTACAATACTTAACCATTCTACAACAACGATGGATGGACACTTTGATAATAAATCGACTTCCTTCTTAAAACCACTAATATTTATATATTTTTCATTTTCTTCGTAATGAATTTCATCATAAATTTTTTTTAATGCATTTATAGCCATATCTTAAAACGTTTTTACTAACCACTTCATAAATTTTCTTCCCGGTGAATTTATCTTATTAAAATTTCTAGCACTCTTAACTCCCCCATTCCCTTGAATCAACATATCTTCTAACATGTAGGCTTGTTTTCTATTTGCCATAATTTTTGTTTTTATCCCAACATGAGAAAATTCTGTATTATCTTTCAAAACTCTTTTCAAAGAAATCTGTGCCCTTTTACCATCTATTTGACCCACACCTGAGTAAGTTTCAACATTACCTGTAGCATCTTAATAAAACGTATGATGATAAACCAGTGCTGATCGTAGTTGACAAAGCCTATCGCATTCACGACAAGCTTATGCCATCATAGTTAAGTCAATGCTACAAGCATTGTTCATCGACATTCAAATCATAACACAATTCATCACCACTCCCATCTATAAATCCAAATTTTGAATTACTAAACCATTTTGGTTTTACCGAATAAATAACTTCCATCAATGCAGCTTCTATCAAGATTATGCAGACTTCCTTTTGAATATCTTTGTTAAAAATTTATTTCCGATTCTTAACATACTTCTCCAACCACTCATCCTGCTCCCACAATAAATGTAGAATACTTTCCTTCGCACGATAACCATGACTTTCTTTTGGTAAAATCACCAAACGTACATTTGCTCCCAACCCTTTCAATGCATTGAAATATCGCTCACTTTGCATAGGATATGTACCCGAATTATTATCAGCTTCCCCATGTACCAACAATAATGGGTACTTCATTTTGTCAGCGTGCATAAATGGAGACATCGCATTATACACATCAGGAGCTTCCCAATAATTTCTTTCTTCAGATTGAAAACCAAAAGGAGTAAGCGTACGATTATACGCCCCGCTTCTTGCAATACCTGCGGCAAAAAGATCACAATGAGAAAGTAGGTTCGCCACCATAAAAGCACCATAACTATGCCCACCAACAGCTACCTTATTTCTATCAATATAACCTAATTTATCTACGGCATCAATTGCCGCTTTTCCGTTGGCAACCAACTGTTTTCTAAAAGAGTCATTAGGTTCTGTATCTCCTTCTCCTACGATTGGAAACGATGCATTTTGAAGTACAACATAGCCCCTTGTCACCCAAAACACCATAGAACCATAATAAGGAAATGTAAAACGATTGGGATTATTTGTAGATTGTCCTGCCGAAGATTTATCCTTAAATTCTCTTGGGTAAGCCCATAAAATCATTGGTTTTTTCTCTTTTTTAGATTTATCATAACCTAAAGGTAAATATAAGGTTCCAGACAATTCGATTCCATCATCTCGCTTATATTTAATTACTTCTTTGTGTACATTTTGAATACTTTTAAAAGGATTATCAAATGAAGTAAGTTGAGTTAATTGATTAGTTTCTAGATTTCTAAAATAATAATTTGGGTATTCGTTTGGAGATTCGATCCTTACTAAAAGTTCATTTTTAATAGGATCATAGCCTCTGATTCCTTCATATTTACCTGGAATATCTGATTTATAAATTCTTTCCTTTTGGTTGGATGCCAAATTCAATTCATCAATAAAAGGAAATTGACCATCTTTGGTAAATCCATCTCCTATCAAATAAGCATTATCCCCTTTAATTTTCAATACATATTTTCCGAATTTATTTCTATACGTTTCAAAATTTCCTGGATCATTATATTTATCTTGATAATTTCTATCCCCTATAATTTGTGGCTTTTGTGATGCATCTGAAGGATTAAAAAGGTAGGTTTTAGTATTTCTATTATCCCACCAATAATCGTAGGCAATCGCCAAATTATCCGTTCCCCACGTGACATAAGAAAACCGATTAATTGATTTTAAAATACTTTTTGGAGTACCATTAAAAGGAGATTTCAATTCAAATAATTCATCGCGAAACTCTACATCTCGTTCAGGGTCACCACCATCCAATGCTTCTACAAAAATCAAATTGGCAGGTTTGTCATTTCTCCATCTAAAGTTTCTACGCCCTTTACGGCACGACATAAATCCAGGAGGCAAATCTTCAATCAAAGGAACTTCTGCTATGGTTTGAACCATTTGCCCATCTTTTGAATAAATTATTGTTTTGGAAGGAAATCTACGATAAGTTACCAAATACGAAAAGGGTTTTTCGACAGTACTTACCATCACATATTCTCCATCAGGGGAAAATTCAACCATTTTATACATATTTGGTCCTAACCATTTTTCAGACTTTCCATCTAAAGAAACTTTATACAATTCAGAAAGTGCTAATTGCTCAAAATTATGCTCATCAGTAGGATTTTTTAATAAATCTTGATAAGTACGATTTTGCGCCTTTTTACCATCATTGACAGAAATTGTAGGTCCTGTCGGAATTGCATTTTTAGAATCAATAAGTGGTTTTACATTTTCAGGAACAGTTTTCACTAAAATGTATTTTCCATCTTTAAACCAATTGATGACATCTCGCAAGTTGGCATTTGCACTTTTATCAGATATTCTCTTTGCCGAAGCGGTCAATAAATCTAAAATCCAAACTTCTACCCCATTACTAGTTGTATTTGTAAAAGCCATTTTAGTTTGATCAGGCGACCATCTAAAATTAGTAATTTGTGGATGAGTTGGCATTCCTTTCACCGTTAGCGCATCAGAATCACTTCCTACTTTCTTGACTTGAATTTTATTATAATAATTGGTACGACTGCCAATATTTAGTTTTGGATTTATTCTCAATCCCCCCAATCTCATTTCCTTTTGAGATAATTCGGCTATAGATTTATAGGCATTTCTTGACAAGAGTACCATGTATTCATTTGCATCATCGATGATAACATGCGGAGCAACTTGAACATCCACAAGGTCTAAAATTTCTTTTGGTGGTTTTTGGTAACCAATATTTTCTTGAGCACCTGTAAACAAAGAGATAAAAATCAATAGTAAAGGTAAGATTCGTTTCATGTTTTGTGATTTTATTTAAATAATACGAATTTGACAATAAGATGTCCGATTAAACTTGATTATTTTTTAATTCTAGTTCGTTAAAAATACTCGGTGTAACTACGACTATACCTGCGCTTTTTGCCTCCTATAATTAAAAAATAAACCAACTTATATTTCAGACATATTATCACCAAAATCGTAAAACTAACACATGATACGAAATTTAAAAATATGGTCAAACAAAGGACGGAAAATTAACATATTTAATTAATTAAAAAGAGCATTCTGAAAATATCAGAATGCTCTTTCAAAATACCATTATATTTATATTCTTATACGATTTTAAATATTAGCATTAAAACATACAAGTAATTATCTCGCGACACCTATGGCTCTTTTTTCACGAATAACTATAACTCGAATTTGCCCAGGATATTGCATTTCATTCTGAATTTTTTCAGAAATTAAAAATGCCAAATCATCTGCATATTCATCTGTTACTTTTTCACTTTCAAGGATTACTCTCAATTCACGACCTGCTTGCATAGCATACGCTTTTTGAACACCTTCATAATCCATTGCCAACTCTTCCAATTCGTTGATACGTTTCATATAAGATTCCATAATCTCACGACGTGCACCTGGTCTAGCCCCAGAAATCGCATCACATGCTTGAACGATTGGCGAAATAATTCCCTTCATTTCGATTTCATCGTGATGGGCACCTACTGCATTCAAAATAATTGGATGTTCTTTAGCTTTTTCACACATTTTCATACCGATTAATGCGTGTGACAATTCTGATTCATCTTCTGCTACCTTTCCGATATCATGTAATAAACCAGCTCGTTTAGCATTTTTAACTTGCTTAGGACTCAAGCCCATTTCTGCAGCCATTAAAGCACAAAGATGCGCAGTTTCAATGGAGTGCTTCAATAAGTTTTGACCATAAGATGATCTAAATCTCATACGACCGACCATTCTTACTAAATATGGTTTCAAACCATGAATATCCAAATCTATTACGGTACGTTCTCCGATTTCAATAATTTGATCATTTAATTCTTTACGCACTTTAGCCACTACTTCTTCAATTCTCGCAGGGTGGATACGTCCGTCAGCGACCAAACGCTTCAATGATAACCGACATACCTCTCTACGTATTGGGTCGAAACTAGAAATTACAATTGCTTCTGGCGTATCATCTACAACGATTTCAGCCCCTGTTGCCGCTTCAATAGCACGAATATTTCTACCTTCACGACCAATAATTTGCCCTTTGATATCATCTGACTCAAGATTAAAGACAGAAACTGTATTTTCAATTGTATATTCCGCACACATTCGCTGGATACTTTGAACGACAATTTTCTTAGCTTCTTTGTTGGCAGTAAGTTTTGCTTCTGTAATCGTTGACTTCACAATAGACATTGCATCAGATTCCGCTTTTGCCGTAATCACTTGAATCAATTGTTCTTTTGCATCATCAGCACTTAGATTTGCAACCTTTTCGAGGGCAGCAACATGCTTTTCATTTGCCTTATCAAGATCTTCTTTTTTTCTAGCAATAATTTTCAATTGCTTTTCAAGATTTTCTTTGATAGCTTTCACTTCTGCTTCTCTAGATTCGATATCTGCTTCTAGTTCTGCCACCTTAGCTTTTCTATCTTCCAGGCTTTGCTCTTTCTGAGCCCAAGAATTTTCTAATTGTTTTAGATCCAATTCCCGCTCTTTCATATCCAATTTATGCTGAGCTTTTTCTTTTTGAAAACCCAATCTTAATTCGTGATACTTATTTTTAGCTTCTTGAATCTTCTTTTGCTTGATTTGTTCATTCTTCGTTTCTGCTTTTGCAGTAATCTGTTGAACTTTCAATTCTGCTTCATCCTGAAGTCTTTTGGCATTGAGTTTAGCTTCTTTTAAAGCCAAATCTGCCATTTTATTGACATCTTCACTTTTCTTCTTCATTGAAGAGTTGACAAGAAAGTAGCTTACTACTGCTCCAACCACTGCTCCAACGAGGGCTAATAAATATTCCATTGCTAATTACTTTATATATATGATTAAAAATTATTTTCTAAATCAAAAAAGTAACAACTAAGTAATAAATAAATATGAAAGGTTATTTACTCAACAAATCATCTAAAAGGTGATCTAATTCAAGCATTTTATCAGAAAGGTTAGGTTGATCTATGGACTCAGATTTAGCCTTATAAATATCATAGGCATAAGTCAAAAGTACCATTGACATACAATCTTGAATGTCTTTGTTTTTGTATTGGCTTTGGAAACGGTTTATTTCAGCATTTACTTCATCTACAATTTGTAAAATAGTAGATTCTTCTTCCCCCTTTATCTTTAGCGGATAAATTCGACCTGCAATTCGTACATTGACATTGTTAGTATCTTTTCCGCTCATTTGATATTAAACTTTAATAATCACAAAGCAATCAATTGGCATTTAGCCATTCAATACATTGATTAATTTCTCCAATATATTGATCAATCTCTTTCTTTAACTTATTCACATTATTTGCTCCACTACTCTGTTGCACACTCACATTTTCATTTACATCTCCTTGGACTCCATCAATTTCTTGAATCAAGGCATTTATGTCTATATTTTTGGTCTCAATTTCCAATTTAAGACCTTTATTTTCTGTTTTTAATAAGCGATTTTCCTTCAACAAGGCGTCATTCATCAAGCCGAGTTGTTTTACTTTTTCAATTATTTCTTGTAATTTATTGATATCCATTTCGCTTATCAATTTTTATACAGTGTTTCTCAATAATTTATTGATTCCCAAAATTGCAATTTTTTTTTAATAAATTTGCATTTTTTCAAAGATAATTGGAAACAAACAAACAAACCATTCAACATTGACAAATTACTTTCTAATCAATGCCCCTAATTGCTTCTCACTTTGAAAAATAATATTTTTCAGAATTTTATCTACTTCCTTATCTTTTAAGGTCTTTTCAGAATTTTCAAATACAAAACTCACCGCATAAGATTTCTTACCTTCTCCTAAACGTTTTTCATCTTCATAGACATCAAACAAATTGGTTTCCACCAAAAGAGCCTTCCCCGCTTTCTTCGCAATAGTTAAAATATCTTTGAATTGAACATTTCGATTAATAACAAATGCCAAATCACGTCTCATCGAAGGATATTTATTTAATCCTACAAAATTTATTTTATTATTCTTGAGTGCCGCCATTATATTATCCCAATTGAAGTTTGCATAAAAAACTTCGTTTGAAATACCCATTTTTTTCAAAATTGTTGTCTGAACTTTTCCAAACTTCACCAAACTTTGTCTTCCACGGTGATATTCTACACCATACGTAAAAACATCATCTGAAAATTCTTTTTCTTGGTATCCTTTCAAGCCAAAACGCTCCATTAAAATACCTACATACGCTTTTAACGTAAAAAATGAAATTTTGTTCTTATTTGGATTCAACCAACTTTCTCCCATTTTTTGACCTGTGATAAAAAGTGTTAAATGTTCTGTTTCATTAAAGCCATCTTCCGTTTTCAAATAAGAACGACCTTGTTCATACACTTTCAAATCAGAAATTTGTCGATTTTGATTGCGTAAAACAACTTCCAATCCACTAATCAACATTTCAGGACGCATGATATTCAAATCACGATTAGAAGTATTATTGATAAAAACCAACTTTTCTTCATCTATAGGCAAAAGGTCTTTATAATATCCTGATTTTGTCAAAGAAACTGCCATCATTTCATAAAACCCTTGTGCAATCAACATATCTGCTGCAATTTTTCGCATTTGAATGGGATCAGGCTTTGGAGGATGTACAATAGCGCTTTTTATTTGAGTAGGAATAGGCACACTATTCAAACCATATATTCTCAATACTTCTTCTATCAAATCCACTGGTCGTGTCACATCTGCTTTGTTCGTTGGAACTGCTACTGTTACTGATGCTCTTTTTACTTCCTTAATTTCCATTTCCATGGCTTCAAAGATATCATTTACCAAATCCGCAGGAATTGGCACTCCAATATCACGATTTATTTTAGCATAAGAAATTTGAATTTCAACGGGTTTGATTTCTTCTGGATAAATATCTATTATTTCAGAAGCTACTTTTCCACCGGCATATTCTGCAATTAATGCTGCTGCACGTTTCAAAGCAAAGACAGTAATATTTGGATCACTCCCCTTCTCAAAAATCTTTGCGGCATCCGTTCTCAATAGATGTCGAGTACTCGTTGGTCGCACTGATTTTGCTGTAAAATAAGCTGATTCGAGAAAGATTTCAGTAGTTTCATCCGTAACCCCAGAATTCAAACCACCAAAAACACCTGCAATACACATTCCCTCACCATTGCCATCACAAATCATCAAATCCTTATCGGACAGTTTGCGTTCTATCTCATCTAGACACATAAAAGCCGTTTGCTCCTTTAGATTTTTGACAATAATTTTCTTTCCAGCAATTTTTTTATAATCAAAAGCATGTAAAGGTTGCCCCAATTCATGTAAAACAAAATTGGTAATATCAACTACATTATTGATAGGTCTAACTCCAATAGCATTCAAGCGTTTTTGCATCCATTCTGGCGAATCTCCGACTTTAATACCCTTTATCGTTAAACCTGAATATCTTGGACAAGCTTCGGTGTTTTCGACTACAACATCAATGGGCAAATCCGTATTTTCTATCTTGAAACTTTCAATAGAAGGCACATTTACTTTACCAGAATGCTTGTAATTTATTTTCAAAGCTGCCGCTAAATCTTTAGCAACACCTAAATGAGAAGTAGCATCTGACCGATTTGGAGTCAATCCAATATCGTAAATCACATCTTTTTCAATATCAAAATAATCCTTTGCCAATGTTCCAATAGCAACATCTGTTGGTAAAACGGCAATTCCAGAATGATCAGAGCCCAAGTTCATTTCATCCAATGCGCAAATCATTCCTTCAGATACTTCTCCACGGATTTTTCCTTTCTTAATTTTAAATTCCTTTCCATCAGGTGGATACAAAATAGTCCCTATCGTAGCGACAACTACTTTTTGACCTTGAGCCACATTAGGTGCACCACAAACGATATTCAAATCTTCTCCAGTTCCAATATCTACTTTTGTTACAGACAAATGGTCAGAATTTGTATGTTTGCCACATTCTTTCACATATCCCACTACAAAACCTTCGAGACCACCTGGCACACTTACTGTTTCTTCCATTCCTTCCACTTCTAAGCCAATTTCTGTTAAAATTTCAGAAATTTTATCAGGAGAAAGATCCACATCTAAATATTGTTTAATCCAATTAAGGGAAACTATCATTTTTGTATTTTTTTCTTATTTGAAAATTTGGGAGCAAATGTACGAAAAAATCTAATGAAATGTTGAATGCCATCGTGGGAAAGTTAATTGTCATATATAATAGAGAACAGGACAGGTAAATGTTTTATGTTAAAATAATATATTTAAACACAAATAGTTGTAAATTTCGAATTATATCTTATCTTTGCTGTTAAATGGCAAAACAACACCGAGAAAACATACATGATAAATTTTTCAAATCATCCTTTTCTATAAAGGAAGTGGCATTGGGTTTTGTATATGAATTTTTACCTAAGGATATAAGTTCGGTTATTATTTCTGAAACCTTTGAATTACAAGCCACATCTTATGTCGATAAAAATCTCAATGAGAAAATTGCAGATATCATATATAAAGTCAAGACATCTAATGAAACAGAATTATACATAAGTTTTCTTTTTGAGCATAAAAGTTATTCTGACAAATATTCAACAATTCAAATCTTGAGATACATCCTTAATGGTTGGGAAAAACAATTAAAACAAGAGCAACAATTACATCTCATTTTGCCAATATTAGTATATCATGGCGAACACAATTGGCACCCCAAACCTATTGAAGATTTCATCCCTATTCCAAATCCATTCTTCTCAAAATATATTCCTAAATTCGATTTTGAATTTATAGATATTAATAGATTTTCAGAAAAGAGACTTCTCGATATAGCTCATTATATTTTACTAAGAAATACGATGATGACTTTAAAATTTGGTCGTAATGAAAAATATATTTTAGCACACATTCAAAAAATGTTTCTTGGTCACGGAGAAACCATAAATGATTTGGTCATAACGAACTTTTTAGAAAGTATTTTCGTTTATATAACTAAAGCTAACCAACTAAAAGAAGATAAATTAAATATAATTATTGAAATCTTAGAAAATCCAATAAAAAACGTAATTATGACAGCTTATGATAGACTAATTGAAAAAGGAAGAAAAGAAGGAAGAAAAGTAGGAAATAAATCCAAATTGAAAGCATTAATCTGAATACTGGAGGGGCGTTCCATCCGCCAAAAAAGGATCTACAG